>NZ_JBHXNW010000004.1:196825-205900 GCF_042717365.1 Streptomyces sp. NPDC058534 | reverse complement strand
CACCCTGAGGTGCGGCTCGCCGTCCGCGGTCTGCGGGGCCTGCCGTCCGTGGCTTGGGCGTCTGCCGTCCGCGGTCTGCGGGGCCGGCCGTCGGTGGCTTGGGCGTCTGCCGTCCGCGTCTCGCGGGGGCTGCCGTCCGTGGCTTGGGCGGGTCCGCTGCCAGCGGTCTGCGGGGCCCGCGGCCTGCGGTCTTCTGTCCGCGATTGCGCGGTCGGCCGTCCACGGGGCCCGCCGTCCGCGCCTTGGGCGGCCTGCCGTCCATGGGCTGTACGGCCCGTCTTCCGCGAGGTGCGAGGCTCCAGCCGCGCCCGGCGGATCAAGCCACGGCCCGGCGGCGATGCCCGACCGACCCGCGTGCGCCGGCACGGTGGAGGACGGCGCCGGCGAGGGCGGTCGGCAACGCGGCGGACGTGGGAGAGGGCGAGCCCCCATCCCGCTGATCCGCCGGACAGGCTTACGCCGCCTTCGCCTTGCTCGCGTACATGTCCACGTACTCCTGGCCCGACAGCCGCATGACCTCGGTCATCACGGAGTCGGTCACGGCGCGCAGGACGTAGCGGTCGCGGTCCATGCCCTCGTAGCGGGAGAACTCCATCGCCTCGCCGAAGCGGACCGTCACCTTGCCCGGCCGGGGCAGGCCCGCGCCACCCGGCTGGAGCTTGTCGGTGCCGATGACGGCGAACGGGACGACGGGGGCGCCGGTCATCAGCGTCAGCCGCGCGATGCCGGTGCGGCCCCGGTAGAGGCGGCCGTCGGGGGAGCGGGTGCCCTCCGGGTAGATGCCGAAGACCTTGCCCTCGTCCAGGATGCGGCGCCCCGTCATGAGCGCCGCGACCCCGCCCCGCCCGCCGTCCCGGTCGACCGGGACCATGCCGACGCCGGTGAAGAACCAGGCCATCAGCCGGCCCTTGAAGCCCTTGCCGGTGACGTACTCGTCCTTGCCGATGAAGAAGACCTGCCGGTCGCAGTTGAGCGGCATGATCACCGAGTCGATGAAGGTGAGGTGATTGCCGGCCAGGATCACCGGACCGTCGCCCGGGATGTTCTCCACGCCCTCCACCCGTGGGCGGAACATCAGGCGCATGATCGGGCCGAGCACTGCCTTGATGAGCGCGAAGCGGGACAACGGGTCCTCCGGTGTCGGGGATGCGGTATGAGTCTGTGCAGGTGAGGACATTACTCGCGGCCCAGGGGGTCACGCACGTCGGGTCACCCGGGTCTTACACAGTGTTGACGTGCGTTCACCTGCGGTGCAGGGATTGTTGCGGGGGCCGCAACGCCCTCGCGAGAATGTGAGGCAGGTCGCGTCCACCGGGAAGGAACCGCGTGCCCATCCTCGCCACTCTCGCCGTACTCGGTGCTGTCATGGCCGCCGCCGTCACCGTCCTGATCCGCAGGGACCGGCGTCGTTGGTCCGGTAGCCCGGACACGGCCCGGATCGAAGCACACGCGACGCGCGGACTGCGCGAGGCGCGCCGCTGGAGCCGTGCCGCCGACCCCTCTTCCGTGGCCACGGGGCTCGTCGGGCACCGCCACGACGACCGCGGCCACTGACCGCGTACCCCGCCCGGCCGCCCCCAAGCCGACGGCCCGTCAGACCTCGGCACCCACCGCTCCCACCGGCCCCCCGGAGCCGACGCGCATCCCATACGACGCGCCCACACGACATCACCCCGCACCCGCGTGTTCCGGCCACGGTCTCCCACTCGTCATGTACGCGGCCCTACGATCGGCCCGCACCGACGTGGACGACAGGAGGCCCTGATGGGAACGCAGGAGTCGGACGAGCAGGCGGGCGGCACCGGACGGCGGGCGCTCCTCGGAGCCGCGGTGCTCGGCGCGGGCGGAGCCGTGTTCGGCCTGTCCGGCACGGCCAGAGCCGCCGGCACCGGGCACGGCGGGGGACACGGCGGCGGCGTGAAGGGCCTGCCCGTCCCGACCGTCATCGGCCACCGCGGCGCCAGCGGCTACCGCCCCGAGCACACCTTCGGCTCCTACGAACTGGCCCTGGACATGGGCGCCGACATCGTCGAGGCCGGCGACCTGGTCCCGACCAGGGACGGTCACCTCGTCTGCCGTCACGAGCCCGAGATCGGCGGCACCACCGACGTCGCCGACCACCCCGAGTTCGCCGACCGCGAGCGCACCAAGCTGCTCGACGGCGTCTCCACCACCGGCTGGTTCACCGAGGACTTCACGCTCGCCGAGCTGAAGACGCTCCGCGCGACCGAGCGCATCCCGGCCAACCGCCCGCACAACACCCTCTACGACGGCCGCTGGGAGATCCCCACCTTCGAAGAGGTGCTCCGCTGGCAGAACGAGCAGACCCGCAGGCGGGGCAGGCAGGTCTGGATCTACCCCGAACTCAAGCACCCCACCTACTTCCGCAAGCTGGGCCTGGGCACGGAGGAGCGCCTCGCGCGGCTGCTGCGCAAGTACGGCAAGGACCGGAAGAACTCGCCCGTCATCATCCAGTCCTTCGAACCCACCAGCATCCAGCGGATGAACAGGCTCGTCGGCAACCCCCTCGCCGTCCTGCTGTCCGGCGCGAACAGCCGCCCCTGGGACTTCGTCGAGACCGGCGACCCGCGCACCACGGCCGACCTCGTCACGCCGAAGGGCCTCAAGGAGATCGCCTCCTACGCGCAGGGCATCGGCCCCACGCTCGACCTGATCATCCCGAAGGACTCCGCGGGCCGGCTCACCGAACCGACGACCCTGGTCCGCGACGCGCACCGCGCGGGTCTGATCCTGCACCCCTACACCATGCGCAACGAGAACCCCTTCCTGCCCGCCGAGTTCCGCAAGGGCGGCGACCCCGACGCCTACGGCGACGTCTTCGGCGCGTTCCGCACGTACTTCGCCACCGGCATCGACGGCATCTTCACCGACAATCCGGACACCGGCGTGCTGGCCCGCGAGGACTTCGTCAACGACTGAGCGCCCGCCCCCGGTTGGGGTGAGCTTCGGCCGTCCGGGCAACCCGTCGCCCGGGCGGCCGCGTCGACGTGCATATGACGCACGACCTGGTCACCTCCCTGGGCCCCCTCCTCACCGCCGAGGCCTCGGCCGAGGCATATGCGTCCGGGGCCGAGCCCGGAGACCTCGAACAGGCGGTCTGGCTGCGCCTGCTGGAACGCGTGGAGGCCGACGGCCCGCCCTCCGACCCGCACCGCTGGCTGCGCCGCGCCGTCCGCACCGAGGCCCGCCGCACCCGCCGGACGGCCCGGCACGAGTGGCCGTACGAGACCGAACCCGCCGGTGCCGCCGAGCACGAGCCCGAGCAACTCGCCCTCGCCGCCGCCCGGCACCGCGCCCTGCGCGACGCCGTGCGCCGGCTGCCCGGCCGCTGCCCCCGGCTGATGGAGGCGCTGTTGTCGCCGAGAGACCTCACATACCGGGAGATCGCGGGGGAGTTGGGTATCTCACAGGGCAGCCTTGGCCCGGAACGTTCCCGATGTCTGGGATGTCTGCGCCGATTGTTGACGCCGGAGGTTGCGGCCCGCTGAGGACGGGGATAGGAGTGGGGGACCACAGGTGATCAGGTGAGCGGGAGGCATGCGCACATGGGCATGAGCGTGACCATCTCGGCGGCGACCGAAAAGGACGCCGAGCAGATCTTCCGGCTGCAGTACCTCTGCTTCCAGAGCGAGGCGGCGCTGTACGGCAACTACCGCATCGACCCGCTCGTCCAGACCCTGGACTCCGTGCGCGAGGAGGTCGGCGCCGACTGCGTCTACGTGGCGCGGCTCGGCGAGGAGGTCGTCGGCTCGGTGCGCGGCCGGGTGAGCGAGGACGGCGCCGCGGCCATCGGCAAGCTGTGCGTCCATCCCCGGCTCCAGGGACACGGCATCGGAGCCCGCCTGCTGCGGGCCGCCGAGGCCGCCCTCGCCGACGAGCGGGGCGCCAAGCGCTTCCGCCTGCACACCGGACACCGCAGCGAGAGCGGCCTGCGGCTGTACCGGCGCGTCGGCTACGAGACGGTGGGCACCGCCCAGGGCGCGGACGGCGTCCAGATGATCGTCCTGGAGAAGCCCGCCAAGGCCTACGCGACCACGGCCTGACGCACCGCCGGGACCGTACGGCGCTACGCGGTGCGGGCCCGGCGCAGCCAGTACAGGGCGGACAGCGGCAGCAGTACGGGAATGAAGAGGTAGCCCATCCCGTAGTCGGACCACACGGTCGCGTCGTGGAAGGCGGACGGCTCCACCATCGTCCAGGTGCCGACCGTCAGCACGCCCACCAGCTCCGCGGCGCAGCACACCACCGCCGCCCTGCGTGCCCTCTCGCCGCCGCGCACCAGCGTGTAGGTGATGAACCCGTACACGAGGCCCGCGAGGGCGGACAGTGTGTAGGGCAGCGGCGCCCGGTCGAACTCGGTCGCGATCTGGTACGCGGAGCGGGACAGGGCGCCGACCACCATCACGCCGTACAGCCACACCAGCAGGATCCCGGGCCCGCCGATCAGCCGCGCACCGGCCGGCTTCTCCTCCGTGGCCACCACGTCAGCCTCCCCAGATGTCATACAGCCGCACCTCCAGGACCGCGAGGACGACGCCGCCCGCGGCCACCGTCACCGAGCCCCAGCGGGTGCGCTCGGCCAGCGACATGAACCCCGCCGCCGGGACACAGGCGAAGGCGCCCAGCAGGTACGCCACGAAGATCGTCGTGCCCTGGTCCGGCTCCTCGCCCCGCGCCAGCCGCACGATCCCGACCACGAGCTGGACCAGCGCCAGCAACGAGACCACGGCCATGCCGATGAAGTGCCAGTCCTTGGTCGGCTGGTCACGGTAGGCCGCCCAGCCGCACCAGGCGGCGAGCAGCAGCGCGGCGACACCGGTCACCAGCGTCAGGGCGTCAAGCATGGCAGCGAGCCTATTACGGCCCAAAGGGCCCGCCGCCCCCGGCCCCGCCCGCGGCACCCGGCACCGACCCGGAGCGGACCCGTAGGGTCGGGGGGATGAAGATCCTCCCTCGAATCCGGGGGCCGCTGCTGGACGCGCTGGGCCGGTGAGTACGGGATCACCGCGGAGCGGTTCGCACGGGTCGAGCCGCACGGCCGGACCGCCGCGGAGACAGCCGCCGACCTGCTCCCCGCCGACGTGGTGCCGCGGGCCGTCGCACGGATCGAGCAACTGGAGGTCGAGGACGTGCCGAACGGCGGCGTACGACTGCTGCCCGGCACCCGGGACTTCCTCTACGCGCTCCCGGCCGACCGCTGGGCCGTGGTCACCTCCGCGACCCGGCGGCTCGCCGAGGCCCGGCTCGCAGCCGTCGAAATCCTCCCCAAGAACCTCGTCGCCGCCGACGACGTCACACACGGCAAGCCCGACCCCGAGCCCTACCTGCCACAGGGCCTGCCCGGCGGATCATGCCGCAGACGCGGGGTCTGGCACGCCCGTCTGCGGCGTTGTCGTCGGTTGTCAACTCCCCCACGCTCGGCTTCGCTCGCGCGGGGGGACCCCCATCGCGTTGCCGCCCTCCTCCGCCTTGCAGCCGGACGCACCAGACCCCGCTCACCGGCGCCGATGAGGTGCCGCGTTCTTCCTGCGACCTGATCCGCCGGACAGGCCCTCTGCGCCCGCGCCCTGGGCGTCGACCCGGCCGACTGCGTGGTCTTCGAGGACGCCCCCGCCGGTCTCCGGGCCGGCCGCGCCGCCGGGATGCGGACCGTGGCGTTGGCCACAACCCACGAGCCGGGCGAACTCGACGCCGACCTGGTGGTCACCGACCTGTCGGCCTTGTCCCCACTGGTCACCGACGCGGGCATCGAGATCGTCGTCCGGGGCTGATCCGCCCGCCCGCGACCACCCACCGTCCACCGCTGTCCACCATCCGGACAGCGCCGTCCGGTCACGAGCACACGTCTGCTTTACTGATCGCATGAGCACGACGAGCGACCGCACCCCTGCGACCGAGGCGACGATGACGCCCGGTGCTCGTTGTATGTGCCGAATCGCTCATCACACGTGTCGAATGTGCGCCTTCTAGAGGGCCCCTGCACCACCTGAGCCTCGCGCCCCGAAGCGAGCGCCGCTCATGACCGCCACCGCGCCCCGCGCTCGCGGCTGAGCCACGCCCCGCGCACACGTTTCTCCCCGGTCAACCGGGTCGCACCGCCACCGCGAGAACCGTGCCGCGTTCCGAAGGACCCCAAGCCCCCGAAGAACAACGCCCCGTGCCCGGCGCCCACCACCGCGCCGCGCACTCGACAGTGACGGAAACCCACGTGATCACCACATCGGGCCTCACGAAGGTCTATCGCTCACGCGGCCGCGAGGTCACCGCCCTGGACGGCGTCGACCTGCACGTCCGCGAGGGCGAGGTGTACGGCGTCATCGGCCAGTCCGGCGCCGGCAAGTCCTCGCTCATCCGCTGCGTCAACCTCCTGGAGCGGCCCACCGCCGGCACGGTCACCGTCGCCGGCCAGGACCTCACCGCGCTGGCCGGCCGCGGCCCCCGCGCGAGCCGCGAACTGCGGCAGGCGCGCAGTCGTATCGGCATGGTCTTCCAGCACTTCAACCTGCTCTCCGCGCGGACCGTGCGGGACAACGTCGAACTGCCGCTGGAGATCCTCGGCAAGTCAGGGAAGGAACGTTCCCGCAAGGCGCTGGAGCTGCTCGACCTCGTCGGCCTCGCCGACAAGGCGGGGGCCTACCCCGCCCAGCTCTCCGGCGGCCAGAAACAGCGCGTCGGCATCGCCCGCGCCCTGGCCGGCGACCCCAAGGTGCTGCTCTCCGACGAGGCCACCAGCGCCCTCGACCCGGACACCACCCGCTCCATCCTCCAGCTGCTGCGCGACCTGAACCGGCAGCTCGGCCTGACCGTCCTGCTCATCACCCACGAGATGGACGTCGTCAAGAGCATCTGCGACTCGGCCGCCCTGATGGAACGCGGCCGCATCGTCGAGTCCGGCACCGTCGGCGAACTCCTCGCCACCCCGGGCTCCGAACTGGCCGCCGCGCTCTTCCCGGTCGGCGGCGACGCCTCCGCGGACGACCGCACCGTCCTCGACATCACCTTCCACGGCGAGGCCGCCACCCAGCCGGTCATCTCCCAGCTCTCCCGCACCTACAACATCGACATATCGATCCTCGGCGCGGCCATCGACACCGTCGGCGGCCTCCAGGTCGGCCGGATGCGCATCGAACTGCCCGGCCGCTACGAGGACAACGTCGTGCCCGTCGGCTTCCTGCGCGAACAGGGCCTCCAGATCGACGTGGTGAACGCGACGAGCGAGGCGCCGTCCCCGCTGGTGAAGGAAGGTGCCAAGTGACCTGGTCCGAGATGCAGCCCCTGCTGGAGCAGGCCTCCTGGGAGACCCTGATCATGGTGGGCTGGTCCACCCTGATCGCCGTCGTCGCCGGACTCCCGCTCGGTGTCCTCCTCGTCCTCACCGACCGGGGCGGACTGCTCCAGAACGTCGTGGTCAACAAGGTCATCGGCCAGGTCGTGAACGTGGGCCGCTCGATGCCGTTCATCATCCTGATGGTCGCGCTGATGAGCTTCACCCGCTGGGTCACCGGCACCACCATCGGCAGCGAGGCCGCGATCGTGCCGCTCGCCATCGGCGGCATCCCGTTCTTCGCGCGGCTCGTCGAGACGGCGGTGCGCGAGGTCGACGGAGGGCTCGTGGAGGCCGTCCAGTCCATGGGCGGCAACACCTGGACCATCGTCCGCAAGGTCCTGGTCCCCGAGGCGCTCCCGTCGCTGATCGCCAGCACCACCACCACGATCATCGCGCTCATCGGCTACTCGGCCATGGCCGGCACCGTCGGCGGCGGCGGACTCGGCGACCTCGCCGTCCGCTACGGCTACCAGCGCTTCGAGACCGGGCTGATGTGGATCACCGTCGCGCTCCTCGCCGTCGCCATCTCCCTCATCCAGTTCGCCGGCGACTACGCGGCCCGCACCCTGCACCGCCGCGGGCGCGGCGGCGCCGCCCCCAGGCTCCGGCTGCTCAAGGCGAAGGAACCCGCCGCGGCCGACGTCAGCAAGGTCGCCTGACCGCACCCCCCAAAAAACTCCCCGTATAACCCGAGACGGGGTCGCACCACCTCAGGAAAGGCACTTTTCGTGCGTAACACCGCCAAGATCACCACCGCCGTCCTCGCCGCCGGAGCCCTCACCCTCGGCCTCTCCGCCTGCGGCTCGGACAAGGACTCCGCCTCCGACACCTCCGGCCCGCTGGTCGTCGCCGCGACGCCCGTCCCGCACGCCGAGATCCTCACCTACGTCAAGGACAACCTGGCGCAGAAGGAGGGCCTCGACCTGGAGGTCAAGGAGTTCACCGACTACGTCACGCCGAACACGGCGACGGAGGACGGCTCGGTGGGCGCCAACTACTTCCAGACCGAGCCCTACCTCGCGGACTTCAACAAGAAGAACGGCACGCACCTGAAGTCCGTCGCCTCGGTGCACCTGGAGCCGCTCGGCCTGTACTCCCACAAGGCCGACAAGACCGGCGACCTGAAGAACGGCGCGACCATCGCCCTGCCCAACGACACCGTCACCGAGGCCCGCGCGCTGCAGCTGCTCGCCTCGGAGGGCCTGATCACCCTCAAGGACGGCGCGGGCAACTCGGCCACCACCGCCGACATCACCAAGAACCCGAAGAACCTCGAGTTCAAGGAGCTGGAGGCGGCCCAGACCCCGCGCTCCCTCAACGACGTCGACGCCGCGGTCATCAACGGCAACTACGCCCTGGAGGCCGACCTCAAGCCGGCCAAGGACGCCCTCGTCCTGGAGTCCGCAAAGGACAACCCGAACGTCAACCTCCTCGTCGTCAAGGAGGGCCAGGAGGACGACCCGCGGGTCAAGAAGCTCGCGAAGCTCCTCACCTCGCCCGAGGTCAAGAAGTACATCGAGGACAACTTCGCCGGGTCCGTGCTCCCCTCCTTCTGATCCGTCTCTGATCCGATCCCGATCCGATCCGGATCCGAACAGCGCGTCCCGCGCCGGGGGGGCGCGGGCCGGGGGGGGGGGCGGCGGGGGGGGCGGGTGGGGGGGGTGGTTTTGTGCTGATTGAGGGGTGCGGCCGCCGCCAGGACGGCTCGAGCGCCATAGGGTGAGCGG
>NZ_JBHXNW010000004.1:178573-196815 GCF_042717365.1 Streptomyces sp. NPDC058534 | reverse complement strand
ACCGTCTCTGATCAGACCCCGATCCGATCCGGATCCGAACAGCGCGTCCCGCGCCGGGTCCGCTCCGCGAGTGCGGAGCGGACCCGGTGGTGTGGTTGGGTGCTTTCATGCTGCATGCTGGGCAGTTCGAGCAGGCCCTGACGGTTACACAGGTTACGGAGCGGCGCATGACGAGCACCTTCCCCAACATCTCCATCAGCACGGAGCGGTTGGTGCTGCGCCCCCTCGACGAGGACGACGTCCCCGCGCTCGCGGCCATGATGAACGACGAGCAGGTCGCCGCCTGGACCCACGTCCCCCAGCCCTTCGCCGAGGACAGCGCCCGCACCTGGATCGGCGACCACGCCCCCGCCGAGCGCACCGCCGGCCGCGGCCTCGACCTCGCCGTCACCGAGTTCCTCACCCAGCGGCTGGTCGGCGTCATCCAGCTGACCAAGACCAACTGGCACGTCCGGTCCACCGAACTGTCGTACATCGTCGCTTCCTGGGCCCGCGGCGAGGGGTACGCCTCCGAGGCAGCCCTGGCCACCGCCCAATGGCTCTTCGGCGATCAGAAGTTCGAACGCGTCGAGCTGCGCACCGCGGCCGACAACACCGCCTCCCAGCAGGTCGCCCAGAAGATCGGCTGCATCAGCGAGGGAGTCCTGCGCAACGCGTGCATAGCGCGGGTCCGCACCGAGGACGGCCTCTGGACGGACGTACGCACCGACTTCATCGTATGGAGCCTGCTGCCGGAGGACCTGGAGGGCGGGTCCGGGCAGCTCACCGACAACGGGGACTTCACCACCTTCACGGACTGGAACTGATCCCCGGGGGCCGACGACGCCGCCGCTCCGCGCCCGGGCCGCAGCGGGTACCCTCACGGGGCGCGCCCGCGCATGGTTTCGCGACCACGACCTGCGAAATTCCTGGAGACTGACGACGATGGCCGACCGTGTCACGGTGATCGGCTGGGACGGTTCACCGCTGACCGCCGCGGCGCGCTCCGCACTGGGTGCCGCCACACTGGTGGCCGGCGCCGCCCACCACCTGGCACTTCCCGAGGTACCGCCCACCGCCGAGCGCGTCCGTCTCGGCAGCGTGGCCCTCGCCGCCCGCCGCATCGCCGCCCACCGCGGCACGACCGTCGTCCTCGCCGACGGCGACCCCGGCTTCTTCGGCGTCGTACGCACCCTGCGGGCGCCCGAGTTCGGCCTGGAGGTGGAGGTCGTCCCCGCCGTCTCCTCCGTGGCCGCGGCCTTCGCCCGCGCCGGGATGCCCTGGGACGACGCCCATGTGGTCGTCGCCCACCCCCGCACCCTGCGACGCGCGGTGAACGTATGCCGGGCCCACACCAAGGTCGCGGTCCTCACCTCCCCGGGCGCCGGGCCCGCCGAACTCGGCCTGCTGATGGGGGGCGTCCACCGCACCTTCGTCATCTGCGAGGAACTCGGCACCACACGCGAGCGGGTCACCGTCGTCACCTCCGACAAGGCCGCCGACCACACCTGGCGCGACCCGAACGTCGTCATCGTGGCCGGCGGCAGCGTCGGACCGGGCGTGGCACGCGACGGCGTGGGCTGGATCGCCGGCCGAGACCCCGCCGCCGGACCGCGCGGCTGGTCCCTGCCCGCCGAGGCGTACACCGGCCCGCTGGGCGAGGGCGAGACCGACCTGCTGCGCACGGCCCAACTCGCCCGGCTCGGACCCCGCCAGGGCGACCTGGTGTGGGACATCGGCTGCGGCAGCGGTGCCTTCGCCACCGAGGCGGCACGCGGCGGCGCCGCCGTCATCGCCGTCGACCGTGCCCCCGACGCCTGCGCCCGCACCGAGGCCACCGCACGTAACTTCGGCGTCCAGCTCCAGATCGTGCACGGCACCGCGCCGCACGTTCTGGAGAACCTTCCCGAACCCGACGTCGTCCGTGTCGGCGGCGGGGGAGCGGCCGTGGTCTCCGCGGTCGCCGACCGGCGCCCGCAGCGCATCGTCGCGCACGCCGCGACCCGTGACGCGGCCGAACTCGTCGGCAGGGACCTGACGGAGCACGGGTACCGGGTCGAGTGCGCCCTGCTCCAGTCCGTCGGACTGGACACCCGGGCCTGGACGGAGACGGAGCGGAGCGTCGCGTTCCTGCTCACCGGGGTCCTCCCGGACCGCGCCCCGTGATCGGTTGTTCATACCGCGCGGGGTAGGCTGGCGGATTGTTGTACCGCACTCGGACACCCGGCACTTCGTCAGCCGATGTCCGCAAAAACCCGCACCTTCCGGGCCGAGTGTGGTACGGCAGAACCGGAGGACGCGCAACGTGGCGCAGTCCACAGCGGGCCGTCGCGGATCAAGCTGTCGTGGCGGGGGAACGACCGCGACAATGCCACTGAATGGCTTTGTCGTCTTTTGCCGCGGGTCGTTCGTGCCGCTGGGCACGCACGCTCGTTCTTCACTGTGGGGCGGTCGGTGCGCCGCCCCGGGTGAGCTGGTCGTAGAAGCACTAACCGATGGGCGAGGGGTTACGCATGACCGACACCGGCCAGATCCCCGGCGAGGGGCTGCCGGAGAACGCAGGCATGGTGGAGCAGCCGGGCGTCCCCGCACCCGGCGCGTACACCTACCTCTCCGAGACCGACGCCGAGGACGAGGACCTGTTGTTGCTGCCGGGAGCCCAGGGTGCATGGGGCAACGAGGTCGCGCCGCCGGCGCCGGAGCCGGTCGTCGAGACCGTGCACCAGCCGGGCCCGCACGAGCTGTCCGGCCGTGACAGCGGCTCGGTCGACCTCAATGGCGTCCGCCTGCCCGACCCGGCGCAGGACCCCGGTACCGCCCCGGTCCCGCCGCGCAGGCCCCTGCACCTCGGCCCGCCGATTCCCGACACCTCCGCCAGCCCGGTCCGCTCTCTCGCCGACCGCGGCCCGGCCGACGCTCCGGTACGGCACTCCGGGCCGCCGACCGCCGGCCCGGAGTACCTCGACGTCCCGCAGGCGCCGGTGAGCGCCGCGGCGGGGCATGCGGAAACGGTTATTCCGGTACCGGAACAGGCATCCGAGCCGGTGGGCGCCGCCCAGGCCCTCGTCACCCGTGTCGCCACGGAGGCTGTCGCGGCGACGGGCGGGGCGGGCACGCCCGAGGCCGAGTCCGGCGAGGCGCCCGCGCCGGCGGCGCACGTACCCGGCCCGGCGGAGGAGTCCGAACCCGAGCCGGTCGCCGCCACGGAGCCCACGACCGAGCCGGTCGCCACGGAGCCTGCCCCCGAGCCGCTCGCCACGCAGGCCACACCCGAGCCGGTCGCCACGGAGCCCACGGCCGAGGCGGCTGACGAGGACCAAGAGGCCCAGGCGGTCGAAGGAGCGGAAGGGGCCGATGCGGTCTCCGAGCCGCCGGCTCCCGAGGAACCGGCGGCGTGGGAAGAACCCCGGCCCGCCGAGGCTCCCGCGCCTCAGGAGGCCCCGCCGGTCGAGGCTCCCGCGCTGCAGGACGCCCCGGACGCCCCGGTTCCGGACATGCCCGCGCCGCCCGTCCCGGCAGCCGAACCTGCTCCCGAGGTCACCGAGCCCGAACCGGCATCGGCCCCGGAGGCACCGGTGGCCGCCGAACCGCCCGCACCGGTGCAGCAGGAGGAGGTGCCACAGCCCGAGCCGCAGGTATCCCCCGTACCGCAGGAGTCGGCACCCGCGCAGCCGGACATCGAGTTCGCCGCGCAGCCGCCCGCCGAGCCCGCCCCCGAAGCCCACCCCACCGCCGAAGAGGCCCCGGCCCCGGACGCTCCGCAGGAAGACGTGCCCCAGGACGTGGCCGTGTTCCCCGCCCCGCCCGAGCCCGCGGAGACCGACGCGACTCCGGTCGCCGCCACCGCCGAGCAGCCCTGGCCCGAGCAGGCTCCCGTCGCCCAGGAACCCCACCCCGACGAGTCCGACAGCCAGTTCCTGCCGGTCGACGGTGCTCCGGTGCCCACCACCCCGCATCTCGCCCCCACCCCGCCGGAGGCGATCGTCCTCCCGCAGGAGGCCCTTGCCGCGGAACCCGGCACCGAGGACCCCGCACCCGAGGTCCCGGCCCCACGCGAGGCCGACCCGGGCCTCGTCCAGAGCGCCGACGACCTGGACACCCACGCCGCCGACCAGGACGACCTCGTCGAGGCCGCCGCGCCCGTCGCGGAGCAGGCGGCGCCCCAGGACGTACGACGGTCCGCCGGACCGGCGGCCCCCGCCTACGACGACGCCGAGCGCGAGGCCGTACTGAAGGTCATGCGGGAACGCCGTGACATCCGCAACGGCTTCCGCGGCGACCCCATCCCGCACGAGGTGCTGCTCCGCGTCCTGGAGGCGGCCCACACCGCGCCCTCCGTGGGCCACTCGCAGCCCTGGGACTTCGTCGTCATCCGCTCCGCCGACACCCGCCGCGCCATGCACGAACTGGCGATGCGTCAGCGCGAGGCGTACGCGAAGTCCCTCCCCAAGGGCCGGGCCAAGCAGTTCAAGGAACTGAAGATCGAGGCCATCCTCGACACCCCGGTCAACATCGTCGTCACCGCCGACCCGACGCGCGGCGGCCGGCACACCCTGGGCCGGCACACCCAGCCGCAGATGGCGCCGTATTCCTCCGCGCTCGCCGTCGAGAACCTCTGGCTCGCCGCCCGCGCCGAGGGCCTCGGCGTCGGCTGGGTCAGCTTCTTCGACGAGCGCGAGATGGTCCGCGCGCTGGGCCTGCCCGAACACCTGGACGTCGTCGCCTACCTGTGTGTCGGGTACGTCGACGAGTTCCCGGACGAGCCCGAGCTGATGCAGGCCGGCTGGTCCAAGCGCCGCCCGCTGTCCTGGGTCGTGCACGAGGAGACGTACGGCCGTCGCGCCCTGCCCGGCGAGGCGCCGCACGACCTGCTCGCCGAGACCGTCGCGCAGATCCGCCCGCTGGACGCCAAGGCGCTCGGCGAGGCCTGGGAGCGGCAGAAGCGCATGACCAAGCCGGCCGGCGCGCTCGGCATGCTGGAGATCATCTCCGCCCAGCTCTCCGGACTGTCCCGGCAGTGCCCGCCGCCGATCCCGGAGCCCGCGGCCGTCGCGGTCTTCGCCGGCGACCACGGAGTGCACGCCCAGGGCGTCACCCCCTGGCCGCAGGAGGTCACCGGCCAGATGGTGGCCAACTTCCTCGGCGGGGGAGCGGTCTGCAACGCCTTCGCCACCCAGGTCGGCGCCGAGGTCTGCGTCGTGGACGTCGGCGTCGCCACCGACCTGCCCTCGACGCCCGGCCTGCTGCCCCGCAAGGTCCGCGCCGGCACGTCCGACATGACCACCGGCCCCGCGATGACCCGCGAGGAGGCCAAGCAGGCCATCGAGGTCGGCATCGAGACCGCCCGCGACTTGGTGGCGGCCGGCAACAAGGCGCTGCTCACCGGCGAGATGGGTATAGCCAACACCACCGCGTCCGCCGCGCTGATCTCCGTCTTCACCGGCGCCGACCCCGCCGAGGTCACCGGCCGGGGCACCGGCATCAACGACGAGACGCTGGCCCGCAAGACCGAGGTCGTACGCCGCGCCCTGGAACTCCACCAGCCGGACCCTGCCGATCCCCTGGGCGTCCTCGCCGCCATCGGAGGGTTCGAGCACGCCGCCATCGTCGGCCTGCTCCTCGGCGGCGCCTCCCTGCGCACGCCGGTGATCCTGGACGGCGTCAGCGCCGGCGCCGCCGCCCTGGTGGCCCGGGCGATCGCCCCCGAGGTCCTCGCGGCCTGCATCGCGGGCCACCGCAGCGCCGAGCCGGGACACGTCGCCGCGCTCAACAAGCTCGGCCTGCGCCCCTTGGTCGACCTGGACCTCCGCCTCGGCGAGGGCACCGGCGCGCTGCTGGCCCTGCCGATGGTGCAGAGCACCGCGCGGGCGATGCACGAGGTGGCGACGTTCGACTCGGCCGGGGTCACCGAGAAGTAGCACCGCGACGCGCCGGGCGGGGCGGGACAGAACGGGGCGGCGGGAGATCCGTCGCCACCGCCCCGCCCCCGCCGTACGCTGGACCGACCTCGTGCCGCCCGTGCACGTCTCCTACAATCCGCACGTATCCCCACGTCAGGGCCGCTCCACCGTCGCAGCGCCCACCGCACGTCAGGACGAGGAGCCCACCCTGATGGCCGAACACCCCGCCTACCCCGTAGGCCTCCGCCTCACCGGCCGTCGCGTGGTCGTCCTCGGCGGCGGTCAGGTAGCCCAGCGCCGCCTGCCCGCCCTGATCGCGGCGGGCGCCGACGTCCTCCTCGTCTCTCCCTCGGCGACCGCGTCGGTCGAGGCGATGGCGGACGCGGGCGAGCTCACCTGGGAGCGGCGCCGGTACGCGGAAGGCGACCTGACGGACGCCTGGTACGCCCTGATCGCCACCAGCGACGCCGAGGCCAACGCCGCCGCCTCCGCCGAGGGCGAGCGGCGCCGCGTCTGGTGTGTCCGCGCCGACGACGCCGACCAGGCCACGGCCTGGACCCCGGCGTCCGGCCACAGCGCGGGCGTGACCGTCGCCGTGCTCACCACCGACGCGCGCGACCGGGACCCCCGCCACACCGCCGCCATCCGCGACGCGGTCGTGGAGGGGCTGCGCGACGGGACGCTCGTCGCCCCGCACCAGCGCACCCGCGCCACCGGGGTCGCCCTCGTCGGCGGCGGCCCCGGCGACCCGGACCTGATCACCGTCCGTGGGCGCCGTCTGCTCGCCGAGGCCGACGTCGTCATCGCCGACCGGCTCGGCCCGCGCGACCTGCTCGCCGAGCTGCCGCCGCACGTCGAGGTCATCGACGCGGCGAAGATCCCGTACGGCCGTTTCATGGCCCAGGAGGCCATCAACAACGCGCTGATCGAGCACGCCAAGCAGGGCAAGGCGGTGGTCCGGCTGAAGGGCGGCGACCCCTTCGTCTTCGGCCGGGGTATGGAGGAGGCGCAGGCGCTCGCCGAGGCGGGCATCCCGTGCACCGTCGTTCCCGGCATCTCCAGCTCCATCTCGGTGCCCGGCGCGGTCGGCATCCCGGTCACCCACCGCGGCGTCGCCCACGAGTTCACCGTGGTCAGCGGCCATGTCGCCCCCGACGACGAGCGCTCGCTGGTCGACTGGCCGTCCCTCGCCAAGCTCACCGGCACCCTCGTGATCCTCATGGGCGTCGACAAGATCGGCCGGATCGCCGAGACCCTCGTCGCGCACGGCAGGTCCCCCGAGACGCCGGTCGCGCTGGTCCAGGAGGGCACGACGGCCGCCCAGCGCCGGGTGGACGCGACCCTCGCCACCGTCGCCCACACGGTCGTCGCCGAGGGGGTCAGGCCCCCCGCCGTCATCGTCGTCGGCGAGGTCGTAGGCGTAGGCGTAGGCCCGCACGGGACGATCTGACATGGGCGAAATCGTCACCATCGACGACCCCGGCGACCCGCGCCTGCACGACTACACGAACCTGACCGACGTCGAACTGCGCCGTCGCCGCGAACCCGCCGAGGGCCTGTTCATCGCCGAGGGCGAGAAGGTCATCCGCCGGGCCGGCGAGGCGGGCTACGCGATGCGTTCGATGCTGCTGTCCGCCAAGTGGGTCGACACCATGCGCGACATCATCGAAGAGGCTCCGGCCCCGGTGTACGTCGTGGACCCCGTGCTCGCCGAGCGGGTCACCGGCTACCACGTGCACCGCGGCGCCCTCGCCTCCATGCGCCGCACAGCGCTGCCCACGGCGGCCGGCCTGCTGCGCACCGCGCGTCGCGTCGTGGTCATGGAGTCGGTCAACGACCACACCAACATCGGCGCGATCTTCCGCTCCGCCGCCGCCCTCGGGATGGACGCGGTCCTGCTCTCCCCGGACTGTGCCGACCCCCTGTACCGGCGCAGCGTGAAGGTCTCCATGGGCGCGGTCTTCTCCGTGCCCTACGCCCGCCTCGACACCTGGCCGGCCGGCCTGGAGACGGTCCGCGAGGAGGGCTTCTCGCTGCTCGCCCTCACCCCGGACGCACGGGCCGAGCCCCTCGACGAGGTTGCCCCGCACCGCATGGACCGGGTGGCCCTCATGCTGGGCGCCGAGGGCGACGGACTGTCCCGGCGGGCGCTGGCCGCGTCCGACACCTGGGTCCGCATCCCGATGTCCCACGGCGTCGACTCCCTGAACGTGGGCGCGGCGGCCGCGGTCGCCTTCTACGCGGTGACGGTGGGCCGCCCCACGGCGTAGACCCCCGCAGGGCTTGCGGCCCACGGCGTAGGAACCCCCGCCGGGCTTACGGCTCCACGGCGCAGATCCCCGCCGGGCCGCGAAGACCCGCCCGCCGCGACCGCCCCACCTCGCGCGAGGCCCGCCGCTACGGCTCGGGCGCGGGTTGCCCCGGGAGGTGGCTGCTGCTGCGGCTCCGGCCTGGACTTGCCGCCGCGGGAGGGGGCCGCCGCTTCAGCCCTGGCCCGGACTTGCCGCTGCGGGAGGTGTCCGCTGCTACGGCTCCGGGCCTGGACTTGCCTTGGGAGGTGGCCGCCGCTGCGGCTGCGGCCTGGACTGCCCAGCGAGATGGCCGCCGCTCCAGCCCCGACCCCGGACCTGCCCCGCGAGGTGGCCGGCGCTATCGCCCCGGCCCGGATTTGCCCCGAGCGGTGGCCGCCCCTAAAGCCCCGCCCCGCGCTGCCCCGAGAGACGCCCGCCGGGCACATCCACCCGCTCCTGCGCCGCCCGTACGACACCGCGGTCGTCGCCGAGCCCCTGCGACGGCCCCTGGCAGCCCTGCGCGACGGCGATACCGAGCGCGACCAGCAGCGTCACCACCACGAAGACGAACAGGCGCTGCCGCAGCAGCCGCGGGTTCGCGGGCCGGCGCCGGCCGGTCCCCGTGGTCCTCGGCCCGGTGCGGCCGGTTCCGCTGCGCGGCCCCGGTCGGCCGCCGTCGTTGCGTGCGGTGCCGCGGCCGGTGCCGTCGCGTGGGGCGGGCGTGGACCGGGACGCGGGCCGGGCGCCCGTACCGCCGTTGCGCGACGGGATACCTCCGCGCGAGGGCGCACCGCCGCGCGACGGAGTGGCACGCCGGGGCGCCGGCCCACGGGAACCCGACGTGTTCCGCGGCGCCGGAGTGCCCTGCGGACGCCGTGGAGCGCGCTCCGGGTAGGTGTCGGCGAGCCGTCCCGTCGGCAGGTCGGCCTCCGCGCTGCGCGGGGCGGGCGGCCGCGCGTCGGGCAGGCCCTGGGCCTCGCGGGCGGCGATCTCCTTGAGCCGCAGCGACAGTTGCAGCGTGCTGGGGCGCTCCTCGGGGTCCTTGGCCAGACAGGCCCGCACCAGCGGGGCCAGCGCGTCGGGGACGCCGTGCAGCTGGGCCTCCTCGTGCACCACGCGGTACAGCATCACCTCGGAACTGCCGTGCCCGAAGGGCGAGTCGCCCATCGACGCGTACGCCAGCGTGGCACCGAGCGAGAACACGTCCGTGGCCGGCGTGACCGCCGCCCCGCGCACCTGCTCCGGCGCGAGGAACCCGGGGGAGCCCACCGCGGTGCCGACGTGCGTGAGGGTGGAGGCGCCAGTCGCCCAGGCGATGCCGAAGTCGATGATCCGCGGCCCTTTCGGGGACAGCAGGATGTTGGACGGCTTCAGGTCCCGGTGCACCACCCCGGCCTCGTGCACCGCGACCAGCCCCTCGGACAGGGCGGCACCCACGGCGGCGACGTCCGCCGCGCCGAGCGGGCCCCCGTCGACGACCTTGTCGTGCAGGGAGGGGCCGGGCACGTACTGCGTGGCGAACCAGGGGCGTTCCGCGTCCAGGTCCGCGGCGACCAGCCGGGCGGTGCAGCCGCCCCGGATCCGCCGGGCCGCCGAGACCTCACGCGCGAAGCGCAACCGGAACTCCTGGTCCTCGGCCAGGTCCGGCCGGATGACCTTCAGCGCGACCCGCTGCCCCTTCTTGTCGGAGCCCAGGTAGACCACGCCCATTCCACCCGCGCCGAGCCGCCTGTGAAGCCTGAACGAGCCGACGACACGCGGGTCCTCGCGCCTCAGGCGCATCATCGCCATGTTCATCCCCGCTGCCCGGTCCCTGTGACGAGGCACAGCTTACGTTTCCACGGCCGCCCGCGCGCAGAGGCCGCGCCCTCTCGCGACGACGGATTGTCAGTGCCGGGTGCGACAGTTGGGGGGCGGTCAGGGAACAGGCGTGCGGTCCGGCCCCGGCCCGCCGGTGATCCCAACCGGCCGTCACGGGCGGGGGATTGGGTCCTGGAAGGGTGCCCGTGCGGCAAGGGTGGTGGGCGCCGGGGAGGCGCCGGGTGCCTGCCGTGCGGGACCGGTCCGGGTCGGACGGCGGGTGGAGACGGGGGCGTACGGGGCGGTGTCGGAAGTGAGCGAAGTCACCGGACAGCCCGGAGATACCGGGGCACGGTGGGCACCCCGTCCGGGAAGACCCCGAGACCTGGGACCCGGTCTCCACCCAGGGGAGTACTCCGCTGGTCATGGCTCATCCTCCGGGAGGCCCGGCAATCGGTACGAGGGCATGACGTCCGGCGATCCCCGGACGCCTAGATTTGAGGTCAAGCGGCGGGTGTAGCACTCGTCCCCCGAGGTCAGACACCCGCCGCTTGCAAGGACACCGGAATCGGTCAGGAGAGGGACCATGGCCCAGACGCTGCCGCGGACGCTGGTCCGCACGCGGGAAACCCGCCGTCAGGGTCGCCGCCACCCCGCGGTGGCGACGCTCATGGCCCTGCCCCTGGCGGTCCTGCTCCTCCTCGTCTTCGACGGGTGGGAGACAGTGGCCACACAAGCGTCGTCCGTGGGTGTGGTGCTGGGGCGCTGAGCGGCGCCCCGGGCCCGGAAGAGCGGTCCGGGCGGGGACATCCATCCATGAAACCCCGTGGGGACGGGGGTGCGGCGGACGGCAAGAATGCCGGCGCAGCTGGGGAGCTGCGCCGGCATTGCCGTGTCCGCGGGAGCGGTGCGTACCCTCACCCGGTGACCACGGACGCCCTCCTCCCCGCCCTCGCGGCCCGCGTCAGGGCGACGGCCCACGCCAACACCCCGGCCTGCCCCTGCGGCGCGGCCACCCTCGCCACCATTTCCGACCGCCCGGACGCCACCTTTTCCGACCGCCCGGACGCCACCCTCGCCGACCGCCCGGACGCCACCGTCGTCCGGCACGCCGGCACCGTCGCCAAGGCCCACGCGGCGGACGCCGACCCCACCGCCCTGGCCCTCCGCGTCGACGTCGCCGCCCGGTTCCCCGGCGTGCTCCTGCCTCCGCTCGCGCCCGCGCCCGTGACGCTGCACGGGCGGCTCGTCACCTACTGGCCGTACGGCACCCCCGTGGACCCCGAGGATCCGGACGCGGCGCCGTGGGAGGCGGCAGCCGTACTCCTCGCGCGCCTCCACCGGGCACCGGTGCCCGCCGCCGTACCCGCTATGCGCGGCCCCGCGAAGGCGGCCCAGGCCGTCGCCCGCCTCCGGGCCGGTGCCCCGGACCACCCCGCCACCGACCCCGTGCTCCGGGCCTGGGCGGACCTGCCCGCCTGGGCGCGCGGCGAGGCCGCCCCGCCGACGGCGACCACCCTGGTCCACGGCGACTTCCACCTCGGCCAGCTCGTCCGCCACCCCGTCCCCGGAGGGCCCTGGCTGCTGATAGACGTCGACGACCTCGGCACCGGCGTTCCGGCCTGGGACCTGGCGCGCCCGGCTGCCTGGTACGCCTGCGGACTGCTCCCGCCCGACGAGTGGCACCGCTTCCTGACCGCCTACCGCGCCGCCGGCGGCCCCGCCGTCCCGTCCGACGGCGATCCCTGGCCCGCGCTGGACGTCCCGGCCCGCGCCCTCACCGTGCAGACCGCGGCCCGGGCCGTCACCAAGGCGGTCGCGGCGGACCGGCCCCTGGACGAGGTGGAGCTGCCCCTGGTCGACGCCTGCGCCCGCATGGCCGCCGTCCGCCCTTCAGGCCCGGGCGGTTGAGCCGAATTTCCGCGAAGTAGGGTGCAACCGACCCGCGGCCGGACAGAGTCTGTCCTGGCGATACGCGAAGCAGGACCGACCGGCGAGGAGTTGAGCCGTCCATGCAGTGCCCCAAGTGTCACGCACCGATGCACACCTACAACCGCAACGGCGTTCAGATCGAGCAGTGCAGCGGCTGCCGCGGCATCTTCCTCGACTACGGCGAGCTGGAGTCGCTGACCCGCCTGGAGGCCCAGTGGTCCCAGTCCGCTCCGCCGCCGGCCCCGCCCGCCGCCCCGCAGGCCTACCCGGCCGCGCAGCAGCCCGCCTGGGGTGCCCCGCACGGCGGCCACGGGCACGGGCACGGCCACCACGGTCACCACCGTCAGAAGGGCTTCGGCCGGATGCTCTTCTCCAGCTGATCCGGACACGACGAAGCCCCGGCCGTACGAGACGGCCGGGGCTTCGGTCGGTGTGGACGATACTGGGATTGAACCAGTGACCTCTTCCGTGTCAGGGAAGCGCTCTCCCGCTGAGCTAATCGTCCTGGGAGTGCTGCGATGGAGCGAAGTACTGCGTGCGCGATACTGGGATTGAACCAGTGACCTCTTCCGTGTCAGGGAAGCGCTCTCCCGCTGAGCTAATCGCGCGGGGATCCATACGGATCAGTGATCCTTGCGGATCAGTGGACGATACTGGGATTGAACCAGTGACCTCTTCCGTGTCAGGGAAGCGCTCTCCCGCTGAGCTAATCGTCCTTGGAGGTGGAGACGGGATTTGAACCCGTGTAGACGGCTTTGCAGGCCGTTGCCTCGCCTCTCGGCCACTCCACCAGGAGTGTGGGAGGTCGTGGAGACCCCCTGTTCCTGCGAGCGGACGACGAGGCTCGAACTCGCGACCTCAACCTTGGCAAGGTTGCGCTCTACCAACTGAGCTACGTCCGCCTGTCGGTTCGGTCCGCTTGCGCGGCCCGGCGACGTGATGAACTCTAGCGGATTCCGGGGCCAGTACAAAAACCCGTTTGTGCAGCGTGCTGCGGTGCGTCCGCTCGCGGACCTGGTCAGGGCACCCGGAAGGACACGTTCGAGTGCCCTCCGGGACACCGGCCTAGACTCGGGCACGTGCACGACCTCCCTCCTCTCGCCCGCTTCGGCGACCGTCTCGCCACCGGTCTCCTCGACGTCACGAGCGATCCCGCGGCTCTGGAGTCCGAGGGTTTCTGGGCCGTCTGCGCGGACTTCGAGGGCCGCACGACCTGCGCACGCTTCGCGGACGTACGGACGGAGCCGGTGCCGGCGCCCGCACCGGGGCGATGGCACGGACCGGCCGTCGGTGACTGGACGTCCTCCCTCGACCGCGCCGCGTACACGGCGGCGGTCGGGCGCATCCGCGAGTACATAGCGGCCGGCGAGGTCTACCAGGCCAACCTTTGCCGGGTCCTCTCGGCGCCCCTCGCACCCGGCGCCGACGTGGACGCCCTCACCGCCCTGCTGGCCCGGGGCAACCCGGCACCGTACGCCGGCACGATCCGGCTGCCCAGACACGGCGTCGAGATCGCCACCGCCTCGCCCGAGCTGTTCCTGCGCCGGGACGGCCGGACCGTGGAGTCCGGGCCGATCAAGGGGACCGGGCGGACCGAGGGCGACCTGCTGGAGAAGGACTACGCCGAGAACGTCATGATCGTGGACCTGGTCCGCAACGACGTCGGGCGGGTCTGCGCCACGGGCAGTGTGACCGTCCCCGACCTGTGCGCCGTCGAGAAGCACCCCGGCCTCGTCCACCTGGTGTCGACCGTACGCGGCGAACTGCGCACGGACGCCGGCTGGCCGGAGCTGTTCGACGCGGCCTTCCCGCCCGGGTCCGTCACCGGCGCGCCCAAGTCGAGCGCCCTGCGGATCATCGACGCCCTGGAGACCGCGCCCCGCGGCCCGTACTGCGGGGGCGTCGGCTGGGTCGACGCGGACCGGGGCACCGGCGAGCTGGCCGTCGGCATCAGGACGTTCTGGACCGACCGGACCGAGGGGCTGCTGCGCTTCGGCACCGGGGCCGGCATCACCTGGGGGTCCGACCCGGACGGCGAATGGCGGGAGACCGAACTCAAGGCGTCCCGGCTGCTCGCGGTAGCGTCGGGGGCGTACGAGGTCACCGGAAGTGGAGAGGCGCTACCGACGTGAAGATCTGGCTCGACGGCGGGCTGCAGGACATGGAGTCCGCCCGCGTCTCCGTCCTCGACCACGGGCTGACCGTGGGCGACGGCATCTTCGAGACGGTGAAGGCGGTGGCCGGCCGGCCGTTCGCGCTGACCCGCCACCTGGACCGGCTGACCCGCTCGGCCCGCGGCCTGGGTCTGCCCGACCCCGACCTCGACGAGGTCCGCCGCGCCTGCGCCGCCGTCCTGGCGGCCGGCCCGGTGCCGCTGGGCCGGCTCCGCATCACCTACACCGGCGGCCACGGCCCCCTCGGCTCCGACCGCGGTGAGCACGGCCCGACCCTCGTCGTCGCCCTCGGCGAGACCGGCCGCCGCCCCGACTCCACGGCCGTCATCACGGTGCCGTGGACCCGCAACGAACGCGGCGCGCTGACCGGCCTGAAGACCACCTCCTACGCCGAGAACGTCGTCGCCCTGGCCCGCGCCCGTGAACGGGGCGCCTCGGAGGCGCTGTTCGCCAACACGGTCGGGCAGCTCTGCGAGGGCACCGGCTCCAACGTCTTCGTCGTCCTCGACGGAGAGATCTACACCCCGCCGGTCGCCTCCGGCTGCCTCGCCGGCATCACCCGCGCCCTGGCCGTGGAGTGGACCGGCGCCCGCGAGACCGACCTCCCGCTGGACGTCCTGGAACGCGCCGACGAGGTCTTCCTGACCTCCACGCTGCGGGACGTACAGGCGGTGCACCGGGTCGACGACCGCGAGCTTCCCGGCGCCCCCGGACCGGCGACCGCCAAGGCCATGCGGGTCTTCGAGGAGCGCTCCGGGGACGACCTGGATCCCTGAGCGCGGATATTGGGCTGACGTTCGGCGTCGTTGGTGGGTAGAACTGCCGTGATGACCACGACTCTGCGGCCGACCGAGCCGCTCCAACGCGCCGCCGACGGGACCCGTTCCCGCCGCTACCAGGTGTGCGTGAACAGCCGCCCCGTCGGTGCCATACACCTCGGCACCTCGCGCTCCCTCGGCGACTCGGTGGCCGTGATCCACCGGCTGCGCATCGACGAACCGGACCGCCGACGGGGCCGGGGCACGGTGGCCGCGCTCGCCGCCGAGGAGATCGCGCGGGGCTGGGGCTGCGGGCAGATCGAGGTGAGCGTCGCCGGCGACGCGGAGGCCGGCGCACGGC
This sequence comes from Streptomyces sp. NPDC058534, assembly GCF_042717365.1. Lineage (NCBI taxonomy): Bacteria > Bacillati > Actinomycetota > Actinomycetes > Kitasatosporales > Streptomycetaceae > Streptomyces > Streptomyces sp. NPDC058534. Next base: position 181,620 of record NZ_JBHXNW010000004.1, on the reverse strand, counting down.
TCGCGCAGGCACTCGGGTACGTCCTGCGCAGCCGCGGCATGACCAAGCCGCTCGGCGACACCCCGCCCGCCCTGCCCGAGGGCAGCCGCGCACGGCCGATGACACCGGACGAGTTCGACGCCTGGCAGGCCTACGAGTCCGAGCAGTACACCCGCACCTGGATCGAGCGCGGAGTGCCCGAGACCGAGGCGCGGGCAAAGGCGCGCCGCGACCACGAGGTGCTCCTGCCGCAGGGTCTGGCCACGGAGAACACGCTGTTCCGCGTGTTGGAGCACGAGGGGACCAGGGTCGGCATCCTCTGGCTGGCGCTGCACCAGGACCGGGCCTTCGTCTTCGACGTCGAGGCCGACACGGCCCACCGGGGCCGGGGGCACGGGCGGACCCTGATGCTGCTGGCCGAGAGCCGGGCGATCGGCGCCGGCCGGCCACTGATCGGCCTCAACGTCTTCGCGGGGAACACCGCGGCCGAGCGCCTCTACGAGTCGCTCGGCTACCGGACCACGCGGTCCTCCTTCTACAAACCCTTGCTGTAGCGGGACAGGGGGACCGGCGCGCGCCGCGCGGGACGGCGGTACCCGCCGCGCCGCGCGGGACGGCGGTACCCGCCTCAGTCCTGCCGCTCGGCCAGCAGCCGGTCCGCGATCTCCTCGATCCGCTCGCGCAGCCCCTCCTGGCTCTTGCCGCCGTCGAGGCGCTCGCCTCCGATCACGTAGGTCGGAGTGCCGGTCACGCCGATCGCCTTGCCCTCGGCCTGGTCGGCGTCGACGATCAGGATGTGCCGGCCGTCGACCAAGGCGGTGTCGAACTCCTCCGCGTCCAGTCCCAGGTCGCCCGCCACCTCGACCAGCAGCGCCTCGCCCTTGCGGTCCAGCTCCGCCACGCGGTCCAGCACGGCCTCGGCGTACGGCCACCCGCGGCCCTGGGCGACGGCCTCCTCGGCGGCCTGCGCGGCGGCGAAGGCGTGCTTGTGCTTCTCCAGCGGGAAGTGCCGCAGCCGCAGCTCCAGCCGGTCGCCGTAGCGGGCGCGAAGGGCGCGCAGGTCGTCCAGGGCGGCGTGGCAGTCCGGGCACTGGAGCTCGCACCAGACGTCGAGTACGGGCGCGGCGGGCCGGGCGGGGGAGGAGTCACTCATGCCCCCATCCTCCCAGCCCACGGGGCGGCGCCCCGACCGCGGTCCTCCTCCGGGCACCGGCACCTGGGAAGGAGCCGACCCGGAGATCTCCCTGATCTCGGGCCACGGCATGGCCTCACCAAGGGCGGGCGGTGCAGGATGGAAGGGACGAAGTACTCATGCCCGACCTGGCCAGCTCTGGAGGACCGGATGATTGCCGAGACCGTCTGCTCCGCGGTGTCCGCGGCGGGCCTGGGCATCGCGGCGGTCACCGCGTACCGCAGGCGTTTCCTCACCGCCGTCCGTGTCGCCGCCTACGCGCTGGTTCCGATCGGCCTGGTGATGACCGGGGTCGTGGAGTGGCTGGCCGACACCGCCTTCAGCCCGGTGGCTTGGGCCGGCTTCGCAGTCCTGGGCGTGGCCTGGGCGCTCTTCATGATCACGCGCACCGTCGAGCGCCGCCGCGGCGGCACCCGCAAGGAGCGCAAGCAGGCCCGGGCGGCGGCACAGCGCGACGCCGTGGCGCCGGATGCCTCCGCGCCCTCCCTGGGTGCAGGTGCGGCCCCGGCCGCCAAGCCCGCGCCCAAGCCGGCGAACGCGTCCCGTGGTGAGGACGACTTCAGCGACATCGAGGCCATTCTCAAGAAGCACGGCATATGACCCCCGTCGTCCCGGGCTGAAACGACACAGCGGTCCGAGGCCGACAGCGCGTGCTCCGTAACGATCACGATCCGACCGGACATTGCGACATTCAACGAACTCGCGGTCGTTACGGGCGTGTTGATCGCGGAGGCGCGCTCCGCTGCGTCATCATCGCCGCGAGATGCCGGACACCACTCAGCTGGATCCCCAGCTGGACACGAGACAGAGCGAAACCGCGCGGACACGGAGTGAACCACGCGGCTGCCTCTTCGCCCTTTCCCAGCCACCGCTCATGATCTTCCTTGCGGTGATCGGGTGTCTGCTGCTCATGGCTGCGTTGCACGATCTGCTGTTGCTGTGAGCCGTACCCGCGCTCCCCGGCGCCACCCGCCGGGGGCCGCGACACACCACCCGGGCGTCCACGCACCCGTCCGTCCGCGCCGACGGCTCAGCCCGCGGCCTCCTTGCGCCGGGCCCGGTAGGCCGCCACGTGCAAGCGGTTTCCGCAGGTCCGGCTGTCGCAGTACCGCCGCGACCGGTTGCGGGAGAGATCGACGAAGGCGCGCCGGCAGTCGGGGGCCTCGCAGCGCCGCAGCCGCTCCTGCTCCCCGGCGACCACGAAGAAGGCCAGGGCCATCCCGCAGTCGGCCGCCAGGTGATCGGCGACGGAGGCGCCGGGCGCGAAGTAGTGGATGTGCCAGTCGTAGCCGTCGTGGTCGGTGAGGCGGGGCGTGGTGCCGGCGGCCGCGACCAGGTCGTTGATCAGTCCGGCGGCGGCCAGGGCGTCGGGAGCCGCGAAGACCGCGGCGAACCTCCCGCGGATCTTGAGAACCGCCGAGAGATCCAGTTCCGAGAGCACGCCGACGTCGCTGATTTCGTGCGTTCCCACGAATTCCTGGAGGGCGGCGACGTCCGCCAGCCCGTCCGGAGCCGTGTCGTCCTCCGGTACGGAGTTCACCAGATCGACCACGGTGTCGAGGGCGCACCGGGTGTCGTGGGTGATCAGCACACTTAGCTCCCTGGCCTGGGGTCGGGCGGGCGCCCGCCGATGCTGGCCGATGGTAGTGCCATCCGCGGCGGCTGAACCGGCCGCGATCCGCTCCCGGCCGCCGGATGCCTCTACAACGCGGGCCGACCGGCCCTGGTTCCCCGGCGGGCACCCGGGCCGACCGGCCCTGGTTCCCCGGCGGGCACACGTGTCGGCGCCGTCGCGGGGGTGTGACGCGGCGACGACGCCGTGGGTGCCGTCTGGGGGGGTGCGGGCCCGTGCCGTCGACCCCAGTATACGGCGACG
>NZ_JBHXNW010000004.1:177128-178563 GCF_042717365.1 Streptomyces sp. NPDC058534 | reverse complement strand
CGGTTTTTATCTGTGGCTCCTGTCCTCTCAGCTGTTTCGTTTCCCCGGGGGTCTCTTTTTGTCGGCTGCGTTCGTGTGTTCCCCCTCACAACCCCACGCCGTGTGTGCCGTATGCGGTTGTCCTGGCCCGTGCCGTCACCCCGAGTAGACGGCGACGGGCGGCTTCACGCGGAGCCCCGCCCTAGCTTTCCGCCAGGATGTGCGAGAGCTCCTGATCGAGATCGAAGTGCCGGTGCTCCGTGCCGGGGGGCACGGCGGCGTCTGTGCGCTTCAGGAAGGACTCCAGGGCCCGCGCGGGGGCCTCGAGCAGCGCCTCGCCCTCCGGGGAGCTGAGGGCGATGCACACGACGCCCTGGCCGTGACTGCGGGACGGCCAGACACGGACGTCGCCGGTCCCGGTGGGACGGTGGAGACCTTCGGCGAGGAGGTCGCGGGCGAACACCCACTCGACGGTCTCCTCGGCTCCGGTGTGGAAGGTGGCGTGCACGGCGTAGGGGTCGGCCGTGTCGTACCGCAGGCCTGCGGGGACAGGCAGGGAGGACTCGCTCGACACAACGAGGCGCAGGTGCAGCTCGCAGCTGACCGTGGTGTTCATAAGCGCCAGGGCCTTTCGCTCAGTGTGCGCTCGGGGATTCGCACGTCGGCGAAATCGACATGCCACCTACGGTGCCGTTGTAAACCCCTCTGAGTGTTTTGCGTGTGTTTACGTAACTCTTCCGGCCGAGTGATCGTTCGAGTCCTGCGCCCATTCCGGTGACAGGTTTCGCTCGGGTAGTGTTTGGCCGTATGAACACGGGGAGTAACAAGCACGGCGAGGCGGCCGTGGCGGAAGACCGTACGGGGACGGACGAGGCCACGGGCGAGCGCGCGCTCGGCTCGCGGGCACCGGAATTCATCAAGGCGCGCCGCGCCCTGCACCTGAGCTGGCAGGTCGGCGTCTTCATCGTCGGCCTGGCCGTGGTGGTGGCCGGCATCATCATGCTGCCGCTGCCCGGACCGGGCTGGGTCGTGATCTTCGGTGGCATGGCGATCTGGGCGACCGAGTTCGTCTGGGCCCAGCTGGTGCTGCGCTGGACCAAGCGCAAGGTCACCGAGGCGGCGCAGCGCGCCCTCGATCCCAAGGTGCGGCGCAGGAACATCATCCTGACGTCGATCGGGGTGGTGATCTTCGCCGTGCTCGCCGGGATCTACCTGTGGAAGTTCGGCCTCGAGATGCCCTGGAAGATCAAGGACCAGTGAGCGCCCACGAGGGCCGCGGCGTCCGGGTACCGGCTGGTCACGGGCGCCTCTGACATGGGGTAATGTTCTTCCTGCGTCCGGGCGATTAGCTCAGTGGGAGAGCGCTTCGTTCACACCGAAGAGGTCACTGGTTCGAACCCAGTATCGCCCACCGGATCATCAGGCGGGGGGCGCGGCCCCCACACGGGCGCACACC
>NZ_JBHXNW010000004.1:153499-177118 GCF_042717365.1 Streptomyces sp. NPDC058534 | reverse complement strand
GTGTTGTGTGGTATCGATTTTTAGTTGATCATACCCAACTATAACTCATCCTCCGCCGACCCTGCCCCCCCCCCCCCCCCCCCCGCGCCCGCCGCCGCTCTGTCGTGTCCGCCCGATGCGTCCGTGTCCGCCGTCCGGTGCGTCCGAGTCCGAGTCCGCGTCCGAGTGCGAGTCCGGGTGTGCCGGTCGCTCCCGGTGTCCGCCCGAGGGTCCGCGCGACCGTTCCGCTTCCGCGCGCCGTCATCCAACCGTGACCTTCCGCGACCTGCCTGCCGACGGGCCTCCCGGTGTTCGGTCCGTCGGTCGCGCGGCGCCCACCTGGCTGTTCTCCGGTGCTCTCCCCGCAGCCCCCGGAATCGCGGCTCCGCCCCCTCGCGCCGGGCGTCCGTCAATTCCTGTCCGAATCATTGACGCGCTTCCGGGGCCTCCGTAACTTGTGCCAGCAAGCGCTTACTTGAAACGATTCATGAAGCGAAGGCCGCGTCGCGGGGAGGCTCGTATGCAGCAGGACGGGATTGCGCGGAGGCAGGTCGGGAGGCGCACGGTCCTCAAGGCGGCGGGGGCTTCGCTGGCCGTCACGGGGCTGGGGGCCACGTCCACCGCGTGCGGCGGCGGGAGCGGTTCGGGAGACGGTTCGGTGACGATCCGTTACTCCTGGTGGGGCGCCGAGGACCGGGCCGAGCGCATCAACAAGACCATCGCGCTCTTCGAGAAGAAGTACCCGAAGATCAAGGTCAAGACGGACTTTCAGCCGTACACCGACTTCTGGAAGAAGTTCAACACGCAGGCTTCCGGGGGGAATCCGCCGGACGTCTTCCAGAATGCCATCGGATTTCTTCGCAAATACGACGCGAAGAATGTCCTGCTCGACCTCGGAGGGCAGGTCGATGCCGGAAACCTCTCCGTGGACGGATTCCGCGCGGGCCTGGAGAGGTTCGGCGAGATCGACGGCAAACTCCTGGGCGTGCCCGTCGGTTCGAACTCCATGGCCCTGGTCATCGACAAGCCCGTCTACACCCGGGCCGGCGTCAAGCCCGAACAGGGCTGGACGTGGGAGGACTTCGACGAGGCGATGGCGAGGGTCCGGGACCGGACGGGCCGGGCCGGTGACAGCGGCATGTACGGAGTCATGTACCTCTACGACCTGTACCTGCGGCAGAACGGCAAGGCATTCTTCACCGAGGACGGACTCGGCTTCACCGAGGCCGATCTGACCACCTGGTGGACCAAGGCGGACAAGGGCGTGCGGTCCGGCCTCTTCGCCGACCCCAAGAAGGTCGCCCAGATCAAGCCCAAGTCGGCGCTCTCCGCGGAACTGGCCGGCAGCGAGTTCACCTGGGACAACTTCACCGTCCGCTACACGTCGGAGGGCAAGAGCGAGTACGGTCTCGCGCCGATCCCCACCACGGACGGCAAGAAGACCGGCCAGTACCTGGGCTCGCTGATGCTCAGCGCCTCCAAGCGCACCCAGCACCCGAAGGAGGTAGCCCAGTTCATCGACTTCATGGTCCACGACCCCGAGGTCGCCAAGATCATGGGCTATGACCGCGGTGTCCCCACGACCCAGGCCCAGTACGACGCGTACCGGCCGACCGACCCGGTGAACAAGGCCATCGCCGCCTACGAGGAGTCGCTGGTCGAGTCGGGCGTCCTGGAGCCCATCACCCCGCACCCGAACGGCGCGGACATCTGCGAGGCCGCCTTCCTGCGCATCGCCGAGGAGATGGCGCTCGGCTCGCGGTCCGTCGAGGACGCCGTCGAGCAGTTCTTCACCGAGTCGAAGACGGCTCTCGCCGGCTGAGGGGAAGCGCCGTGACACACGCCCCCGCGATGGCGGGCCCGGTCCGGGACTCCCGGCAGCGGCCGGCCCCGGAGAAGCCCTCGCGCTCCGCCGAGCACAAACGGCGGGGCCGCCGGGAGAACCTGGCCGGCTACCTCTTCATGTCCCCCTGGATCGCCGGATTCCTGCTGCTGACGGCGGGGCCGATGGCCGCCTCGCTCTACTTCGCGTTCACCGACTACAACCTGTTCGACGCGCCCAGGTGGATCGGCCTGGACAACTTCTCCGAGATGTTCGGCGACCCCCGCTGGCGCCACTCGGTGCGGATCACGCTCTGGTACGTCGTCGTCGGCACCCCGATCAAGCTGATCGCGGCGCTCGGCGTCGCGCTGCTGCTGGCGCAGAAGCGGCGCGGGCAGGCCTTCTACCGGGCCGCCTTCTACGCGCCCTCGCTGATCGGCGCGAGCGTGTCCGTCGCCATCGTGTGGAAGGCGATCTTCTCGGACGACGCGGTCGTCGACCGTACCCAGCAGTTCCTCGGGATCGGCGCCGGAGGCTGGACCGGCGACCCGGAGCTGATCATCTACAGCCTGGTGGCGCTCACCGTCTGGCAGTTCGGCGCCCCCATGGTCATCTTCCTGGCCGGCCTCAAGCAGGTGCCGCGCGAGCTGTACGAGGCGGCCGACGTCGACGGGGCGGGCAGGCTGCGCCAGTTCTGGAACATCACCCTGCCGATGATTTCCCCGGTGCTCTTCTTCAACGTCCTGCTGGAGACGATCCACTCGTTCCAGATCTTCAGCTCGGCCTACATCGTCGGCGGCGGCGCCGGAGGCAACGCCTGCGGTCCCGCGGACGGCACGATGGTCTACACCTGTTACCTGTACGTCCAGGGCTTCGAGAACAGCCGGATGGGCCTGGCCTCCGCCATGGCGTGGATGCTGCTGGTCGCGGTCGCCCTGGTCACCGCGGTGCTGTTCTGGTCCCAGAAGCGCTGGGTGCACTACGAGGAGGGCGGCCGATGAGCGCTCAGGCCACGGACGTCACGCCGACCGCGTCCACGAAGGGGGCCCTGCGGCGTCGGCTGCCGGGTTCGCTCGCCTGGCACCTCGGGTCGCTGGCGATCCTGGCGGTGATCCTCTACCCGGTGCTCTGGGTCGTCGGCGGCTCCTTCAAGGAGAGCGGCGACATCGTCGGCAGCCTGGACCTCTTCCCGGGCGACCCGATCGTCTCCAACTACACGAGCCTCGCCGACGGCATCGCGGACATCTCGATCTCCACCTTCTTCCTCAACTCGTTGTTCCTGGCCGTCGGTTCCGTGATCGGGATCGTGGTGTCCTGCTCGCTCACGGCGTACGCCTTCGCGAAGATCAGGTTCGCCGGGCGCAATCTGCTGTTCACGCTGATGATCGGCACGCTGCTGCTGCCGTACCACGTGCTGCTGATCCCGCAGTACGTGCTCTTCCGCAACCTGGACATGATCAACACGTACACCCCGCTGCTGCTGGGGAAGTACCTGGCCACCGAGGCGTTCTTCGTCTTCCTGATGGTCCAGTTCATGCGCAACCTGCCCAGGGAACTGGACGAGGCGGCCCGCCTCGACGGCTGCGGGCACTTCCGGATCTACTGGTCGATCGTGCTGCCGCTGTGCCGGCCGGCCCTGATCACCAGCGCGATCTTCACCTTCATCAATTCCTGGAACGACTTCATGGGCCCGCTGATCTACCTCAACGAGCCCGGCAAGTACACCGTCTCGCTCGGTCTGAAGATGTTCGTGGACCAGGAAGGGCTGGCGAACTACGGCGGCATGATCGCCATGTCCCTCGTCGCCCTGCTGCCCGTCCTCGCCTTCTTCCTGGCCTTCCAGCGCTATCTGATCGACGGCATGGCGACGTCCGGCCTGAAGGGCTGAGGTGAACCGATCATGACCCAGGCGCCTGCGAAGGCCCGTACGGAGCGGCCGGGGGAGCGGGGTGAGTCGCGGTTCGCCGAGGGCTTCGCCCTGTTCGCCGAGTGCCTGCTCACCGGCGTGTGGATCGCGGTGGCCGCGCTGCCGCTGGTCACCTACCCCGCCGCGTTCGCGGCCGGCGCGCGGCACCTCGGGCGCAGGCTCGCCCACGAGCGCGGCGGCTTGCGGGAGTTCGCGGCCGACTTCCGGGCGGCGGTGCGCCGCGGGTGGCTCGTCGGGGTCGCCGGATGGGCCGCCCTGGCGGTGGTGTGGCTGGACGTGCGGGCCGTACGGGACGGACTGCCGGGCGGCGCCTTCGTGGGTGCCGTCGGGGTTGTGGCCCTCATCGGCGCGGCCGTCGCGGGGCTGCGCGCGGCGGCGGCCTGGCACCCGGATGCCTCCTGGCGGTCGCTGCTCGCCGGTGCCGCCCGGCGCACCGTGCTCGACCCCGCCGGTTCCTTCCTCCTCGTCGGCGGACTCGCCCTCGTCGTCTGCTCCGCCTGGTTCAGCGCACCGCTGGCGGTCGCCGTCCTGGGCGCGGTGGCGGCGGCTGCCATCGCCGTGGAGGAGCGCCACCGGCGCCGCTGACGGGCCCGTTCCGTCTGCCGTGCCCCTGCCGCAGATCCATCTCCATCTGTCATGCCCCTGTCATTTGAAAGGACGGCCATGTCCCGCATCCCCCGCAGGTCCCTCCTCAAGGCGGCCGCCGTCGCCGGCGCCGCCGCCCAGTTCAGCTGGGCACTGGGCACGAAGAACGCGCAGGCCGCGGTGGCCGACGACAGCCCCGTCACCCTGACCTGGCTGGAGGACGGCGGCCTCGGCGCCGCGCCCGGCTCCACCGTGGGCGTCCCCTGGCCCAGGGGCACCTTCCGGGAGGACCAGTCCTTCGCGGTCACGGACGCCGACGGCAAGGACGTACCCGTGCAGTCCTGGCCGCTCGCCCAGTGGCCGGACGGCTCCCTGAAGTGGACCGCGCACGCCGTGGGTTCGGGCAACGGCAAGCTCAGCCTGGCCGCCGGCACGCCCGCCGCACCCACCCGGAGGATCACCGTCGACCGGCGCGGCGGCACCATCGACATATCGACCGGTGTCATCACCGCGAGGATCGGCACATCGGGGCCGATGCTCATCAAGTCGGTAGTCCGCGGCTCCACCGAGATCGCCAGGAACGGCCGCCTCGTCCTGCTGCGCCGTCCCGAGGTCGAGGACGACGAGCAGGGCACGGTCAGGTCCGAACGCTTCGACGGCGCGATCCACGAGGTGAAGGTGGAACAGGACGGCCCCGTCCGCGCCGTGGTCCGTATCGACGGCGTGCACCGCAAGGGACGCCGCGGCCTGCTGCCCTTCTCCGTCCGCCTCTACTTCTACGCGGGCGCCGACTCCTTCCGCATGGTGCACACCATCACGTTCGACGGGAAGCAGGAGCCCGGGAAGGCGAACGGCGACTTCGTCCGGGGCCTCGGCGTCCGCTTCACCGTCCCGATGCGCGACGAGTCCTACGACCGCCACATCCGCCTAGGCGGCGAGGGCACCGGCCTGCTGCGCGAGGCCGTCAAGGGCATCACCGGACTGCGCCGGGACCCCGGGGCGGCAGTACAGGCGGCGCAGTTCGCCGGCGAGAAGCTGCCCGACCCCGCCACCTGGGACCAGCGCGTCACCACCCGGCTCCAGTACATCCCGGAGTGGGGCGACCACACCCTCTCCCAGCTGTCCGCCGACGGCTTCACCGTCCGCAAGCGCACCAAGAGGGGCCACGGCTGGATCGGCGCCGGCGGCGGACGGCGCGCCTCCGGCTTCGGCTACGTCGGCGGCGTGAGCGGCGGTCTCTCCTTCGGCCTGCGCGACTTCTGGGAGAAGTTCCCCGCCCAGCTCGACATCCGCGACGCCCGGACCGACGACGCCGAGGTCACCCTCTGGCTCTGGTCACCCGAGGCCCAGCCCATGGACCTGCGCTTCTACCACGACGGCATGGGCCAGGACAGCTTCACCGAGCAGCTCGAAGGCCTCAACATCACCTACGAGGACTACGAACCCGGCTTCGGCACCCCGTACGGCATCGCCCGCACCAGCGAGCTGATGTTCTGGGCCAACGCCGCCACCCCGAACGCGGAGACGCTCGCCGAACAGGTCCGGGCCGTGCGGACACCGCCGCAGCTCACCGCCCCGCCCGCACAGCTCATCAGGTCCAGGGTCTTCGGACCCGGCCTCTACGCCGAACCCGACCGTTCCACGCCCGCCAAGGCCAGGATCGAGGACCACCTCGACTTCCTCTTCACCTACTACAAGGACCAGGTGGAGCAGCGCCGCTGGTACGGCTTCTGGGACCACGGCGACGTCATGCACTCCTACGACACCGCCCGCCACCAGTGGCGCTACGACGTGGGCGGCTACGCCTGGGACAACTCCGAACTCTCCCCGGACCTGTGGCTCTGGTACGCGTACCTGCGCTCCGGCCGAGCCGACATCTTCCGTTTCGCCGAGGCCATGACCCGGCACACCGGCGAGGTCGACGTCTACCACCTGGGCGACTGGGCCGGCCTCGGCACCCGGCACGGCGTCCAGCACTACGCGGACAGCGCCAAGCAGCAACGCATCGCCAACACCACCTACCGCCGCTTCTACTACTTCCTCACCGCCGACGAACGCGTCGGCGACCTGATGCACGCCAACGTCGACTCCGACGAGACCTTCCTCGCCCTCGACCCGCTGCGAAAGATCCGCACCGAGCCGTACACACCCGACCGGCACGCCCTGTCGATCGGCTTCGGCACCGACTGGAGCGGCCTGGTGTCGGCCTGGCTGACCGAGTGGGAACGCAGGGGCCCCAAGTGGGAGAAGGCCAAGGCCCGCGTCCTGTCCACCATGGAGACCATCGCCGCCCAGCCCAACGGCTTCGTCCAGGGCAGCGGCCTGTACGACCTGGACACCGGGAGGTTCGCCGTCGCGGACACCCCGAAGGTCGAGGTCTCCCACCTGTCGGCCGTCTTCGGTCTGGGCGAACTGTGCGCAGAACTGATCGACCTCGTCGACATGCCGGAGTTCCACGAGGCGTACTACGACTACTGCCGCTACTTCAACGCCTCCAAGGCCGAACAAGCGGCCCGGTACGGCAAGGACTTCGGCAGCCTCATCCTCTTCCAGGGCCACTCGCGCCTCGACGCCTACGCGGCCGTGCGGACCGGCGACGAGAAGCTCGCCACGCGCGCGTGGGCCAAGTTCTACGACTCCGACGGCTACAAGGAGTCGGCGCCCTGGACGACGGAGAAGCTGACCGGCCCCGTCACCCTGGTGCCGGGCAGCGAGGCGAGCTGGGTGTCCACCAACGACACCGCCCTGTACGGCCTCGCCGCCATCGAGAACCTGGCGCTCCTGGGGGACAGGATGCCCTAGCCGGCACGTGACGGAGGCGGGTACGGGCACACTCCACAGGTGGACTGGAACCAGTACCGATTCCGCAGCCTGTGGACCCTGCCCGCGCCCGCCCCCGACGTCTACCGCGCGCTGGAACGGATCGAGGACTACCCCCGCTGGTGGCCGCAGGTGCGCGAGGTCACCCGGCTCGACGACACCAGCGGGCTCCTCCGCTTCCGCTCCCTGCTCCCGTACGACCTCACCGCGACCCTGTACGAGGGGCGCCGCGATCCGGCGGCCGGGGTCCTGGAGGTCGCGATGCGCGGCGACATGGAGGGGTGGGCCCGCTGGACGGTCACCCCGCGGGGATTTGGCACCCTCGCCCGCTACGACCAGGAGGTCGAGGTGCGCAAGCCGCTGCTGCGCCGGCTCGCCGTGCCGGGGCGGCCCCTGTTCCGGGCCAACCACCGGCTGATGATGCGGGCGGGGCGGCGCGGCCTCGCCGCGTACCTGGAAGGCGGTCGGCAAGCGGTTTGATGGAAGCGCGCCGGGCCCTGTATTGTTCGGTGCGTTCCCGGGCGATTAGCTCAGTGGGAGAGCGCTTCGTTCACACCGAAGAGGTCACTGGTTCGAACCCAGTATCGCCCACCCGGGAAGAGCCGGTCCGTCAGACGACGGACCGGCTTTTTCGTGTGCGCGTGCGCGCCCGGGCTCACGCCGCCGCGGGCAGGTCCGGCCGCAGCGGCCAGGCCGGATCCACCGGCTCCTCGGTGCCGTTGAGCGCGAACCACGCCTGCAGACCCCGCGCCTGCCCCGCGTGCCACACCGCCTGGAGCGTGTGCAGCTCGGCGGGGGACAGGCGCTCCAGCCGGCCCGGGAAGCGCCGCCCCACCGCCCGCACCACCTCCAGCGAGGCCTGCGCGTCAGCCGCCGCGTCGTGCGCCTCCGCCAGCTCGACGCCGTAGTGCGCGCACAGGTCGGTGAGGGTGCGGCGGCCCTTGCGGTAGCGGTCCAGGTGCTTGTCGAGCACCCGCGGGTCCAGCACGTGCAGCGACGTCCGCTCCAGCCAGCGGCCCAGGGACGAGGCGCGGTGGCGGCGCAACTCGCGGTCCAGCAGGGTGAGATCGAACGGCGCGTTCATCACCACCAGCGGACGCCCGGCGCGGGCCTGCTCGGCCAGCGCCTCCGCCATCTCGTACATCACGGGCGCCGGCCAGCGGCCGTGGCGCTGCAGATGCTCCTCGGTCAGCCCGTGCACCGCCGTCGCCGACTCCGGCACCGGCACGCCCGGGTTCACCAGCCACCGTGTGACGCGCGGCCGGAGCCCGGGCGCGTCCTGGACGACGAGCGCCGCCGACACGATCCGGTCGGTCTCGACGTCCACACCCGTCGTCTCCGTGTCGAAGGCGGCCAGCGGCCCCTCGAACCAGCTCGTCATAGGGCACTCAACTCCTCGTCCACACACACCGGCTGACGCGCCGTCCTCTGTCCCGGTTCGGTGATACCCGGGCTGTTTGCGACGTACGCCGGAAGGACACAACAGGATTACGGGTCCTCGCAGTTCAGCGACCCGCTACACGGACACACCAGTTCTGGAAGGCTGTTGGTCATGGCCATCACGCAGCCCGAACGGGGCGGGCTGCTGCCGGAGCGCACCGCGCCCACCCGCGGCTCCCTCGCCACCACCGCCTGCATGGAGACCCTGCAGGTCGGCTACCTCCACGCGGTCGCCGCCGCGGCGGGCTGCTCGCTCTCCCAGCCCTTCCCGGACAACGGCATCGACTGGCACGTCAGCCACAGCGCCCCCGGGCACACGGTCGACGACGAGGTCACCATCAAGGTGCAGCTCAAGGCGACGTACCAGATCCCGCCGCAGCCGCCCGGCCGCTTCTTCTCCTTCACGCTCGACAACGACCACCTGGCGAAGCTCGCCCGCACCCCGGTCTCCGTGCACAAGATCCTGGTCGTGATGATCGTCCCCCGGTCCAGGGACCAGTGGCTTCGGGCCGGCCACGACCGGCTCGACCTCAGGCACTGCTGCTACTGGACCAACCTCGCCGGACAGCCGGTCACCGGCCGGCGGCGCACCACCGTGCGGATACCGACCGCGCGGGTCTTCGACGACCGGGCGCTGTGCGAGATCATGACGCGGGTCGGGACGGGAGGGAAACCATGACGCACCGCCCGACCGGCGAACCCCTGCGGGCCGTACGGCCGCACCCCGCCGCTGACGACACGTCCTGGGACGACGGCCGCCCGCCCGAGTCCGCCACCGTCGACCCGGCCGTACTGACCGCGCTGCTCCACCGGCACGGCTGGCGGCGGCGCGGCGGCGCCCCCGGCCGCTACGGCCGCTGGACACCACCCGGCCCGGCGGCCGGCGCCACCAGCCTGCTGGTGCCCGTCAGCCGCGCCTTCCCCGACAGCGAGGACCTGCTCGGCGAGGCGCTGCTCGCCCTGTCCCGCAGCGGCACCCCCGCCGCCCGCGAGATCCTCGTCTCACTCGCCGTCCCCAGCGACGAGATCCGCTGGGCACGCGACGTGCCGACCGGGCCCGGCTCCACGGCCTCCTGGACCGCCGAGGAGCAGCTGCGAGCCGCCGCCCGCCGGATGCTGCTCGCCGGCGCGCTCGCCACGCGCGCGCGGGCCGGCTACTTCGGCGCCCGGCACCGGCGCGCCGCCGCCACCGCCCTGGAGAACGTCCTGGTCGGCACGGCCCCTGGCGGTCGCCGGCTGACGGCGTTCGCGCCGGTCACCACCGGCCGCCCCCTCGCCGTACGCCTCCACCAGGCCCTGTACGCCGCGCGTGAGGCCGTCGACTACCGGCGGGCCACCGGCGGCATGGAAGCCTTCGACGCCGCCGTCGGGGCGGGCGTCAGCCACGAGCTGACCGAGGCACTGGTCGCCCTGGTCCGGGGCACCCAGGGCGCCCGTATCGCCGTCGACTGGGCGCCCGCCGCGGGCGTCCCCGAAGGCTGCGGCGCCCTCGCCGAACCCGTCGAGTTCTCGCCCGGCGACCTGCCCGCCCTGCGCGAGGCCGCCGCCCGCTATCTGAGCGCGGAGCCCTCGGTGCCGGTGCGGATCACCGGCACCGTCGTCCGCATGCGCCGGTCCGGACCGCGCGGCACGGGCACCGTACGGCTGCGGGTGCTGGCCGGTGCCGAGGTGCCGCACGTGCGGATCACCCTGGACGAGGAGGCCTACCGGATCGCGGGCCACGCCCACCTCGTCGGACTGCCGGTGCGGGTGCTCGGCCGGCTGGAGAGCAGGGGCGGCTTCCGCCGGCTCACCGGAGCCTGCGAGATCGCTCCCGTGCAGGTCGACGACGCGGAGCGGGACCGGCTGCTCAAGGCGGTCCAGGAGCACGTGGAGGTGGCGGCCTTCTTCGAGGAGACCTGCGGCGGTGACTGCGACGACGAAGGCGAGGACGAGGCCGGGGGGTGAGGGCCGGGGGGTGAGGGCGGCCGCCGGGAATGATTTCGCGGTGCACGGGTCCGGGTCGGTACGATCGCCCTCAGGCGTGCGCTCCGGTATGGCGCCGCGGCCCCACCTTCAGTCAGGAGAGACCGGTGTCAGACGTCCGTGTGATCATCCAACGCGATTCCGAGCGGGAAGAACGCGTGGTGACGACGGGCACTACGGCCGCCGAGCTCTTCGCCGGCGAGCGCTCGATCGTCGCGGCGCGGGTGGCCGGTGAGCTCAAGGACCTCGCCTACGAGGTCGGCGACGGCGAGACCGTCGAGGGCGTCGAGATCTCCTCCGAGGACGGCCTGAACATCCTGCGCCACTCCACCGCGCACGTCATGGCGCAGGCCGTGCAGGAGCTGTTCCCCGAGGCCAAGCTGGGCATCGGCCCGCCCGTCAAGGACGGCTTCTACTACGACTTCGACGTCGAGAAGCCCTTCCACCCCGATGACCTCAAGGCCATCGAGAAGAAGATGCAGGAGATCCAGAAGCGGGGGCAGCGGTTCTCGCGCCGCGTGGTCACCGACGACGCCGCCCGCGAGGAGCTCGCCGACGAGCCGTACAAGCTGGAGCTGATCGGCCTCAAGGGCTCCGCGTCGCACGACGACGGTGCGGACGTCGAGGTCGGCGCCGGCGAGCTGACGATCTACGACAACCTCGACGCCAAGACCGGCGAGCTGTGCTGGAAGGACCTCTGCCGCGGCCCCCACCTGCCCACCACCCGGAACATCCCGGCCTTCAAGCTGATGCGCAACGCGGGCGCCTACTGGCGGGGCAGCGAGAAGAACCCCATGCTCCAGCGAATCTACGGCACGGCCTGGCCGACCAAGGACGAGCTGAAGGCGCACCTGGAGTTCCTCGCCGAGGCCGAGAAGCGCGACCACCGCAAGCTGGGCCATGAGCTGGACCTGTTCTCCATCCCGGAGCAGATCGGCTCCGGCCTCGCCGTCTTCCACCCCAGGGGCGGCATCATCCGCCGGGTCATGGAGGACTACTCGCGGCGCCGCCACGAGGAGGAGGGCTACGAGTTCGTCTACACCCCGCACGCGACCAAGGGGAAGCTCTTCGAGACCTCGGGCCACCTGGACTGGTACGCCGACGGCATGTACCCGCCCATGCAGCTCGACGAGGGCGTGGACTACTACCTCAAGCCCATGAACTGCCCGATGCACAACCTGATCTTCGACGCGCGCGGGCGCTCCTACCGTGAGCTGCCGCTGCGCCTGTTCGAGTTCGGCACCGTGTACCGGTACGAGAAGTCGGGCGTGGTGCACGGCCTGACCCGGGCCCGCGGCTTCACCCAGGACGACGCGCACATCTACTGCACGCGTGAGCAGATGTCCGAGGAGCTGGACTCGACGCTCACCTTCGTGCTGAACCTGCTGCGCGACTACGGCCTGACCGACTTCTACCTGGAGCTGTCCACCAAGGACCCGGAGAAGTTCGTCGGCTCCGACGAGGCGTGGGAAGAGGCCACCGAGACGCTGCGGCAGGTCGCCGAGAAGCAGGGCCTGCCCCTGGTCCCGGACCCGGGTGGCGCCGCCTTCTACGGCCCGAAGATCTCCGTCCAGACCAAGGACGCCATCGGCCGCACCTGGCAGATGTCGACCATCCAGCTCGACTTCAACCTGCCGGAGCGCTTCGACCTGGAGTACACGGCCGCGGACGGCACCAAGACCCGCCCGGTCATGATCCACCGCGCGCTGTTCGGTTCGATCGAGCGGTTCTTCGCGGTGCTCCTGGAGCACTACGCGGGCGCGTTCCCGGCGTGGCTCGCCCCGGTCCAGGCGGTCGGCATCCCGATCGGCGACGCGCACGTCGAGCACCTAGAGAAGTTCGCCACGGCGGCCCGCAGGCAGGGCCTGCGCGTCGAGGTCGACACCTCCTCCGACCGGATGCAGAAGAAGATCCGCAACGCCCAGAAGCAGAAGGTGCCCTTCATGGTCATCGCGGGCGACGAGGACATGGCGAACGGCGCGGTCTCCTTCCGCTTCCGCGACGGCTCCCAGGAGAACGGCATCCCCGTCGACGAGGCCATCGCGAAGATCGCGAAGGTGGTCGAGGAGCGGGTGCAGGTCTGATCGCCGGGTTCCAGGGCCCCCGGGATCTCCCGGGGGCCTTTCCCTGTCGCCGTACACGACGCCATATGCTGCACGCATGACGAGTGAGCCGGAGCAGCAGTCGGGAGTGGGGACGCAGGACGCGTTCCAGCGCCTGTGGACGCCCCACCGGATGGCCTACATCCAGGGCGAGAACAAGCCGAGCGGCCCCGGCGCCGACGACGGCTGTCCCTTCTGCTCGATCCCGGCCAAGTCCGACGAGGACGGGTTGGTCGTCCGCCGCGGTGAGCACGTGTACGCGGTGCTCAACCTGTACCCGTACAACGGCGGCCACCTGATGACCGTGCCGTACCGCCACGTCGCCGACTACACCGACCTGACCGATGTGGAGACCGCGGAACTCGCCGCGCTGACCAAGCAGGCGATGACGGCCCTGCGCACCGCGTCCGGCGCCCACGGTTTCAACATCGGCATGAACCAGGGCACGGTGGCCGGTGCGGGCATCGCAGCCCACCTCCACCAGCACATCGTGCCCCGCTGGGGCGGCGACACCAACTTCATGCCGGTGGTCGGCCACACGAAGGTGCTGCCGCAGCTACTGGGGGACACCCGCAAGATGCTGGCGGAGGCATGGCCGACGGGCTGATCCCAACCAGCCCGTCCGGCGTTTGAGGACGAGGCCGTCCAGGCCGAAGCGGGGTCTGGGGGCGCAGCCCCCAGCAACGGCCACGCGAGCACGCCGCCCCCCGACGACCGCCGGAGGCCTACGCGTCGTAGAGGTCCGCCTTCCCCGGCGTCGGATCCTGTACGGCCGTGCTGAGGAACGCCGAGCGGGAACCGAACTTCTCCGTGTCCACGCCGTTCTCGTCCAGCACCTTGATCGACGCCGCGTGCACCACCCGCAGCACCGGCGCCGCCGCCCGCAACGCGTCGTCGGCCATGAAGCGGTGCCGCCACGGCTGATCCGCCCACGCGTGCCGCAGCCCGAACGGCTCCGGCAGCCCGATCGTGCCGCCGAGCCAGTTCAGCAGCGGCGGATACCAGGTGAGCGGTGCGCGGACGGCGAGGCGGACCACCTCGTTCGCGGTGACCAGCGGGAGCATCACCTTGCGCGTCTCCCACGGCTTGAACGACTTGGCGACCTCCTTGAAGGGCGCCTCGGGCTTGCCGGTGAACAGCGGGTTCACCGGACCGAGCGCATGGCCGGTGACCTCGATGCGCAGCGTCTCGTGCAGCACGGTCACCGTGATCAGCATGGTGATGACCAACTGGCCGTCCCACAGCGTCCACTGCACACCCAGGTAGTGCCGGTCACCGGCACCGAACTGCTGCTTGTTGCAGATCTCCTGTATCGCGTGCGTCTTGACCTGGTACGCCTCGACGTCCGTGCCCTCCGGACGGGACACCGCCTTCACGTTCTCCCCGATCGGCGTGACGACCCAGTGCCGTATGGACGGCTTGGTGAAACCGCCGGTGTTCAGCGGCCCGCGTTCCAGCATGCGCAGCTGGTCGTGGATGGACTTCACGACGTCCCAGCTGCGGAAGGGGTGGATCTCGCGCGTCGGGTCGGCCGGTGCCAGGTCCTCGGCGAGCTGCCAGCTGCCCCAGCGCGTGCCCATGCCGAGTATGCCCTTGGGACCGGCGTAGAACACGGAGTTGGACTGCTGCTCGGCACCGAGCTTGGCGAGGGACTGGCGCAGCTGCTCGGCCGAGGTCTCGTTCGGATTGCTGGGGACCGCCTCGGGCACCTTGGCGCCGACCCCGCTGCCCGACAGGAGCCCGTCCCAGCGCTCCCGGAGGTCCCTGGCGGTGCCCTCGCAGATCCGCTTGGCCCAGAACCAGCCCACGACCGGCAGGACGACCGCCGCGCGGGCGTACCAGGCCCAGAACCCGGAGAAGGGCATCTTCAGGAGGAACAGCACGGCCAGCGCGGCGATCGCCAGGAGTACCGCGGTGCCCAGCGCACCGGCCTGCTTGTTCTCCGACTTGGCGACGGTGGTGCGGATCTGGAAGCCCAGCAGCCAGATCAGCATGCCGGGCAGGAACAGCAGGCCGCACAGCACGATGACCGTGGACAGCCGGGCGTCCCGCGTCCGGCGGATGCCATTGGCCGCCAGACAGTGCTCGACGACCACCTGCGGCTCCGCCCCGAAGGACTGGATGAGGGGTTTGCGGCCGCTGCCCAGCATGCGGTCGGCCACCGCGCGGGAGAAGGCCTCGCCGAGGTTGGGCCGGAAGATCGTGGCCCAGGACCGGCCCGCGTTGAGGGTCGTCTGGTGCCACTCGTTGTCGGCCTTCTTGATGTCCGCCAACTCGCTGTCCCGGTAGGCGGCCGACGCCAGCGCGAAGGTGGCCGTCTGGCCACCGCCGTCCGTGCGCGGCACCTGCGGCCCGAAGAAGTCCGCGTAACCGCCGTCAACGGCCATTCCCGCCCCCGATCGCCACCACTGTCGCTCCTGCGGCCTTCCCGACTTCCCTGCCCCGCATACCTGTTGATCTGGTCATCAGCGTATCCGCAGCCGGCGGCACGCGTCACCGGACGCCGGAAGGCGCCCCCACGCGCGCGGGTGGACCGCCGGGCGCGCCGTCGCACGCCGGGCGGAGTGCCGCCGGCGCGGGCGTTCCCGCGCCGGACGGCCGGGCGCCGCTACGACGCCGCGCGCACCTCCTCGAGCAGCCGGTCCGCGACCTGCTGCGGCATCGGTTCGTGCCGCGCGTAACGGCGGTCGAAGCGCGCGGTGCCGTGCGAGAGCGAGCGCAGGTCGACCGCGTAGCGGCCGATCTCGATCTCGGGCACCTCGGCCCGGATCAGGGTCCGCCCGCCGCTGGTCTGCTCGGTGCCGAGCACCTTGCCGCGCCGCCCCGACAGGTCGCTCATCACCGCGCCCACGTAGTCGTCGCCGACCAGGACGCTCACCTCGGCCACCGGCTCCAGCAGATGGATCCGCGCCTGCGCCGCGGCCTCCCGCAGCGCCAGCGCGCCGGCCGTCTGGAAGGCGGCGTCGGAGGAGTCCACCGAGTGCGCCTTGCCGTCCAGCAGCGTGACCCGCACGTCGATCAGCGGGTGGCCCGCCGCGACGCCCCTGGCGGCCTGCGCGCGCACGCCCTTCTCGACGGACGGGATGAACTGCCGGGGCACCGCGCCGCCGACCACCTTGTCCACGAACTCGACGCCCGAGCCGTTCGGCAGCGGCTCCACCTCGATCTCGCAGATGGCGTACTGCCCGTGCCCGCCGGACTGCTTCACGTGCCGCCCGCGCCCGCCCGCACGGTCCCCGAACGTCTCCCGCAGGGACACCCGGTGGGGTACGACGTCGACCTGGACGCCGTAGCGGCTGCGCAGCCGCTCAAGTGCCACGTCGGCGTGCGCCTCGCCCAGGCACCACAGGACCACCTGGTGCGTGTCCTGGTTGTGCTCCAGGCGCATCGTCGGATCCTCGGCGACCAGCCGCGCGAGCCCCTGGGACAGCTTGTCCTCGTCGGGCTTGCTGTGCGCCTGGATGGCGAGCGGCAGCAGCGGGTCGGGCATCTCCCAGGGGGCCATCAGCAGCGGGTCCTCCTTGGCCGAGAGCGTGTCCCCGGTCTCCGCGCGGCTCAGCTTGGCCACGCACGCCAGGTCACCCGCGATCACGTGCGTGACGGGCCGCTGCTGCTTGCCGAACGGCGTCGTCAGGGCGCCGATGCGCTCGTCGACATCGTGGTCCTCGTGGCCGCGGTCGGCCAGCCCGTGCCCGGAGACGTGCACCGTCTGGTCGGCGCGCAGGGTGCCGGAGAACACGCGGACCATCGAGATCCGGCCGACGTAGGGGTCGGACGACGTCTTGACGACCTCCGCGACGAGCGACTCCCCGGGATCGCACATCCGCAGCTCGCGCCCGGCGCCCTCGGGCGTGGTCACCCGGGGTGCTTCCCGCTCCAGCGGCGTCGGAAAGCCACGGGTGATCAGCTCCAGCAACTCGACCGTGCCCAGTCCCTGCCGGGCGTCCTCGGCCGCGGGAGCCGCGGCCAGCACCGGGAAGAACACGCCGCGTGCGACGGCTCGCTCCAGGTCCTCGATGAGCGTCTTGACGTCGACCTGCTCACCGCCGAGATAGCGCTCCATGAGGGTCTCGTCCTCGCTCTCCGAGATGATCCCCTCGATCAGCATGGAGCGGGCCTCGTCGATCACCGGCAGCTCCGCCTCGCCCGGCTCGGACTCCTCGCGCTCGCCCGACGCGTAGTCGAACAGTTTCCGCGACAGCAGGCCGATGAGCCCGGTCACGGGCGCGTGCCCGTCGGGCGCCGGGGCGCCGCGCAGCGGCAGGTACAGCGGCAGCACCGCGTCCGGATCGTCCCCGCCGAAGGCCTCCGCGCAGATCCGCGTCATCTCCTCGAAGTCCGCGCGGGCGGCCTCCAGGTGCGTGATCACGATGGCGCGCGGCATGCCGACGGCGGCGCACTCCTCCCACACCATGCGGGTCGAGCCGTCCACCCCGTCGGAGGCCGAGACGACGAAGAGGGCCGCGTCCGCCGCGCGCAGACCGGCCCTCAGTTCACCGACGAAGTCGGCGTACCCGGGAGTGTCCAAGAGGTTGATCTTGATGCCGTCCCATTCGACCGGCACCAGGGAGAGCTGTACGGAGCGCTGCTGCCGGTGCTCCATGTCGTCGTAGTCCGAGACGCAGCCGCCGTCCTCCACGCGGCCCGCCCGGTTCACCGCTCCCGCGGTCAGCGCGAGAGCTTCCACCAGAGTCGTCTTGCCCGATCCGGAGTGGCCGACCAGCACCACATTCCGTACGGACGTGGGATGGTCGGCCGCCGCTGCCCTTCCGGCGGCTCCGGGATGGGTGTTGTGTGTCTTGTCGCCCATGTCCTGCCTCCCGTGCACGGTGAGGTCCCTGTGGGCGCGGACACGCGGGACCCGCGTGCACTGGCGGCTCCGGCGACGCCCGCGGTCCTTCGAGCTTTCCACTCCCTTCACGCCGCGTCCATACGAAGGACCCGATCCCACCGCCCACCGGCCGCCGGGACGGGGGGTCCGGGTGCCCGGCCACCGCCCACGCGCGCGCGTGACTACGATTGGGCCAGCCGGTGGCCAGCAGGGGTCGCGGCCACACCGACCGTCGGGAAGGCCATGCTGAACAAGTACGCGCGTGCATTCTTCACGCGTGTTCTCACACCGTTCGCCGCGTTTCTCATCCGCCGGGGCGTCAGCCCGGACACGGTCACGCTCCTCGGCACCGCCGGTGTGGTCGCGGGTGCGCTGGTCTTCTACCCCATGGGTGAGTTCTTCTGGGGCACGGTGGTGATCACACTCTTCGTCTTCTCGGACCTCGTCGACGGCAACATGGCCCGCCAGCTCGGCCGCTCCAGCCGCTGGGGCGCGTTCCTGGACTCCACCCTGGACCGGGTCGCCGACGGCGCGATCTTCGGCGGGTTCGCCCTCTGGTACGCGGGCGCCGGCGACGACAACATCCTGTGCGCGGTGTCGATCTTCTGCCTGGCCAGCGGCCAGGTGGTGTCGTACACCAAGGCGCGCGGCGAGGCGATCGGCCTGCCGGTCGCCGTCAACGGCCTGGTCGAGCGGGCCGAGCGGCTCGTCGTCTCCCTGGTCGCGGCCGGATTCGCGGGCCTGCACAAGTTCGGTGTCCCGGGCATCCAGTACCTCCTGCCGATCGCCCTGTGGATCGTCGCCGTCGGCAGCCTCGTCACGCTCATCCAGCGCGTCGTCACGGTCCGCCGGGAGGCCGCCGAGGCCGACGCCGCCGGGCAGGAGAGCCAGGGCACCGAGGCGGCCACGTGAGCGCTCGCGACCGGCTGACCGACGGCCTGTACGGCGCCGGCTGGAGCACCGTGAAGAAGCTGCCCGAACCGGCCGCCGTACGGCTCGGGCGCACCGTCGCCGACCTCGCCTGGAAGCAGCGCGGCACCGGCGTGCGGCGCCTGGAGAGCAACTACGCGCGCGTGGTGCCGGGCGCGAGCCCGGAACGGCTGGCCGCCCTCTCGCGCGCGGGCATGCGCTCCTACCTGCGCTACTGGATGGAGTCCTTCCGGCTCCCGGCGTGGAGCGCCGAGCGGATCAGGAGCGGCTTCACCGCCAAGGACCTGCATCACCTCACCGACGGCATGGACGCCGGAAAGGGCGTGATCCTCGCCCTCCCGCACCTGGCCAACTGGGACCTCGCGGGCGCCTGGGTCACCACGAAACTGGGCATCCCCTTCACGACGGTCGCCGAGCGCCTCAAGCCGGAGACCCTGTACGACCGTTTCGTCGCCTACCGCGAGTCCCTCGGCATGGAGGTGCTCCCGCACAGCGGCGGCACGGCGTTCGGCACCCTTGCCAGGCGGCTGCGCGACGGCGGCCTGGTCTGCCTGGTCGCCGACCGCGACCTGTCCGCCTCCGGCGTGGAGGTCGACTTCTTCGGCGAGACGGCCCGCATGCCGGCCGGGCCCGCCCTGCTCGCCCAGCAGACCGGCGCGCGGCTGCTGCCGGTGACGCTCTGGTACGACGACTCACCCGTGATGCGCGGCCGGGTGCACCCGCCGGTCGCGGTCCCGGAGTCAGGCACCCGGGCCGAGAAGACGTCTGTCATGACACAGGCGCTGGCCGACGCCTTCGCCACGGGGATCGCCGACCACCCGGAGGACTGGCACATGCTCCAGCGCTTGTGGCTGAAGGACCTCGATCCCGCCAAGGCACCCGCGGCGGCCGACGGACAGGGCGCGTCGTGAGGATCGGCATCGTCTGCCCGTACTCCTGGGACGTGCCGGGCGGCGTCCAGTTCCACATCCGGGACCTGGCCGAGTACTTCGTCCGCCTGGGCCACGAGGTGTCCGTCCTCGCCCCCGCGGACGACGACACGCCGCTGCCCCCGTACGTCGTCTCCGCCGGCCGCGCGGTCCCGGTGCCGTACAACGGCTCGGTGGCCCGGCTGAACTTCGGCTTCCTCTCGGCGGCCCGGGTGCGGCGCTGGCTGCACGACGGCGCCTTCGACGTCATCCACATCCACGAGCCGACCTCGCCCTCGCTGGGGCTGCTCACCTGCTGGGCGGCGCAGGGCCCGATCGTGGCCACCTTCCACACGTCCAACCCGCGCTCCCGCGCGATGATCGCCGCGTACTCGATCCTCCAGGCCGCCCTGGAGAAGATCAGCGCCCGGATCGCGGTGAGCGAGTACGCCCGCCGCACCCTCGTCGAGCACCTCGGCGGGGACGCGGTCGTCATCCCCAACGGCGTCGACGTCGACTTCTTCGCCGGCGCCGAGCCCAAGTCCGAGTGGCAGGGGGACACGGTCGGCTTCATGGGCCGCATCGACGAACCCCGCAAGGGACTGCCGGTGCTGATGCGGGCCCTGCCCAAGATCCTCGCCGCCCGTCCGCAGACCCGGCTGCTGGTCGCGGGGCGCGGCGACGAGGAGGAGGCCGTGGAGAGCCTGCCGAAGGAACTGCGCTCCCGGGTGGAGTTCCTCGGCATGGTCAGCGACGAGGACAAGGCCCGCTTCCTGCGCAGCGTCGACCTGTACGTGGCGCCCAACACCGGCGGCGAGAGCTTCGGCATCATCCTCGTCGAGGCCATGTCGGCCGGCGCCCCCGTCCTCGCCTCCGACCTGGACGCCTTCGCCCAGGTCCTCGACCGGGGCGCGGCGGGCGAGCTGTTCCCCAACGGGGACGCCGACGCGCTGGCCGACGCCGCGGTGCGGCTGCTCGCGGACCCGGAGCGCCGCGCCGCACTGCGGGAACGGGGCAGCGCCCACGTACGGCGCTTCGACTGGTCCACGGTCGGCGCGGACATCCTCTCCGTCTACGAGACGGTGACGGCCGGCGCGGCGGCGGTGGCGACCGACGACCGGGCGACCGGACTCAGGGCACGCTTCGGGCTGGCCCGGGACTGACCGGCCGGCCCCACCGATAGGGTTGCGGCCCGTGACCGCAACCCTGATCTGGATCCTGGTCGTCCTCGTCGCCGTCGGCCTGTATCTGAGCTGGACGGCGGGACGGCTGGACCGGCTGCACGCCCGGATCGACGCCGCCCGCGCCGCCCTCGACGCGCAGTTGCTGCGCAGAGCCTCCGTGGCCCAGGAACTCGCCACCTCGGGCGTGCTCGACCCGGCCGCCTCCATGGTGCTGTACGAGGCCACGCACGCCGCCCGGCAGGCCGAGGAGGAGCTGCGGGAGGTGGCCGAGAGCGAGCTGAGCCAGGCCCTGCGGGCGGTCTTCGCCGATCCGCCGCAGGTCGACGCGTTGCGCGAGGCACCCGGGGGAGAGGCGGCGGCCCACGAGCTGGCCGAGGCCGTACGGCGGGTCCCGATGGCCCGGCGCTTCCACAACGACGCGGTGGGCGCCGCGCGCCGGCTGCGTGAGCACCGCAAGGTCCGCTGGTTCCGCCTCGCGGGACACGCACCCTTCCCACTGGCCTTCGAGATGGACGACGAGCCGCCGGCGGCCCTGGTGGACCGGGCCGCCTGAGCCGTCGACGCTTCCCCCGCTTCCTCCGCCGCACACGCCAAAACGATCCACCGGCTTCTCATTGGCCCTTGCTGTGGCCTGGTCCCCTCGCGTTTCCTCGTTGCTGCACAAGCCCCCTTCCCCTCAGCGAGGTACCCGTGTCCAGCACGCTCTCCGAAAACCACGCCCCCGAGACCGGCACCGCCCGCGTGAAGCGCGGCATGGCCGAGCAGCTCAAGGGCGGCGTGATCATGGACGTCGTCACACCGGAGCAGGCGAAGATCGCCGAGGACGCGGGCGCCGTGGCCGTCATGGCCCTGGAGCGGGTCCCGGCCGACATCCGCAAGGACGGCGGCGTGGCCCGGATGTCCGACCCGGACATGATCGAGGGCATCATCGGCGCGGTCTCCATCCCGGTGATGGCGAAGTCCCGCATCGGCCACTTCGTCGAGGCCCAGGTCCTGCAGTCCCTCGGCGTCGACTACATCGACGAGTCCGAGGTCCTCACCCCGGCCGACGAGGTCAACCACAGCGACAAGTTCGCCTTCACCACCCCCTTCGTCTGCGGCGCCACCAACCTCGGCGAGGCCCTGCGCCGCATCGCCGAGGGCGCCGCGATGATCCGCTCCAAGGGCGAGGCCGGCACCGGCAACGTCGTCGAGGCCGTCCGTCACCTGCGCCAGATCAAGAACGAGATCGCCCGCCTGCGCGGCTACGACAACAACGAGCTGTACGCCGCCGCCAAGGACCTGCGCGCCCCCTACGAGCTGGTCAAGGAGATCTCCGAGCTGGGCAGGCTCCCGGTGGTGCTCTTCTCCGCCGGCGGCGTCGCCACCCCGGCCGACGCCGCGCTGATGCGCCAGCTCGGCGCCGAGGGCGTCTTCGTCGGCTCCGGCATCTTCAAGTCCGGCGACCCGGCCAAGCGCGCCGCCGCCATCGTGAAGGCGACCACCTTCTACGACGACCCGAAGACCATCGCGGAGGCGTCCCGCAACCTCGGCGAGGCCATGGTCGGCATCAACTGCGACACCCTCCCCGAGACCGAGCGCTACGCCAACCGCGGCTGGTAAGGCACCTGATCCCATGACCGACACCCCCGTCATCGGCGTCCTGGCCCTCCAGGGCGACGTACGGGAGCACCTCGTGGCCCTGGCCGCGGCCGACGCCGTGGCCAGGCCGGTCAGGCGCCCCGAGGAGCTCGCCGAGGTGGATGGCCTGGTCATCCCGGGCGGCGAGTCCACCACCATCTCGAAGCTGGCCGTCCTCTTCGGAGTGATCGAGCCCCTCCGCGCGCGCGTGCGGGACGGTCTGCCCGTCTACGGCACCTGCGCCGGCATGATCATGCTGGCCGACAAGATCCTCGACCCGCGCTCCGGGCAGGAGACGGTCGGCGGCATCGACATGATCGTGCGCCGCAACGCCTTCGGCCGCCAGAACGAGTCCTTCGAGGCGGCCGTCGACCTCAAGGGCGTGGCGGGCGACCCCGTGGAGGGCGTCTTCATCCGCGCCCCCTGGGTGGAGTCCGTCGGCGCCGCGGCCGAGGTGCTCGCCGAGCACGAGGGCCACATCGTCGCCGTCCGCGAGGGCAACGCGCTGGCGACGTCCTTCCACCCGGAGCTGACCGGCGACCACCGTGTGCACCGCCTCTTCGCCGACATGGTGCGCGCGAACCGGGAGGCGGAGTCCTTGTAGGATTCCCGGGTACCTCCCAGGCTCCTCAAGCGCTGGGGGAGTTCGTGCAAAGACGGGTTACGCGAAGGAGACAGGCAGATGTCCGGCCACTCTAAATGGGCTACGACGAAGCACAAGAAGGCCGTGATCGACGCCAAGCGCGGCAAGCTCTTCGCGAAGCTGATCAAGAACATCGAGGTCGCGGCCCGCATGGGTGGCGTCGACATCGAGGGCAACCCGACGCTGTACGACGCCATCCAGAAGGCGAAGAAGCAGTCGGTCCCCAACAAGAACATCGACTCCGCGGTCAAGCGCGGCGGTGGCCTGGAGGCCGGCGGCGCCGAATACGAGACGATCATGTACGAGGGTTACGGGCCGAACGGTGTCGCGGTGCTCATCGAGTGCCTCACCGACAACCGCAACCGCGCCGCCTCCGACGTCCGCGTCGC
The DNA here is from genome assembly GCF_042717365.1 of Streptomyces sp. NPDC058534. NCBI lineage: Bacteria > Bacillati > Actinomycetota > Actinomycetes > Kitasatosporales > Streptomycetaceae > Streptomyces > Streptomyces sp. NPDC058534. The sequence goes on along the minus strand of NZ_JBHXNW010000004.1, from coordinate 153,973 downwards.
CATGACCCGCAACGGCGGCTCCATGGCCGACCCGGGCTCCGTGTCGTACCTGTTCAACCGCAAGGGCGTCGTGATCGTCCCCAAGGGCGAGCTGGGTGAGGACGACGTCCTCGCCGCCGTCCTGGACGCGGGCGCCGAGGAGGTCAACGACCTCGGCGAGTCCTTCGAGGTGCTCAGCGAGGCCACCGACCTGGTCGCGGTCCGTACCGCCCTCCAGAGCGCCGGCATCGACTACGAGTCCGCCGACGCCAACTTCGTCCCGACCATGCAGGTCGAGCTGGACGAGGACGGCGCCCGGAAGATCTTCCGGCTCATCGACGCCCTGGAGGACAGCGACGACGTGCAGAACGTCTTCGCCAACTTCGACGTGAGCGACGAGGTCATGGAGAAGGTCGACGCGTATCTCCTCCCGGCGTGCCTTTTTGTTCACGTCCCCACCCAGTCTCTTAAAAACAAAGAACGCTACCAAAGAAA
>NZ_JBHXNW010000004.1:120258-153489 GCF_042717365.1 Streptomyces sp. NPDC058534 | reverse complement strand
GTGGGCCCCCGCCCCCACCGGCCCGCCGCTGTTGTCAGTGCCAGCCGATAGCCTGGCGCACGTCAAAGATCACCGCCCACGGCCCGCAACCATCAATTGAGGACCCCGACGGCGATCAGCCAGATCCGCGAGAGCGGCGGCGGTTTAGCCGCAAAGGGGTGCACGTGCGCGTACTGGGGGTGGACCCGGGGCTGACCCGCTGCGGGGTCGGGGTCGTGGAGGGCGTCGCGGGCAGGCCGCTCACCATGATCGGTGTCGGCGTCGTCCGCACCCGCGCGGGCGACGACCTCGGCCACCGGCTGGTCGCCGTCGAGCAGGGCATCGAGCAGTGGCTGGACGAGCACCGGCCGGACCGCGTCGCCGTGGAGCGCGTCTTCAGCCAGCACAACGTGCGCACCGTGATGGGCACCGCCCAGGCCAGCGCCGTCGCGATCCTCTGCGCCGCCCGCCGCGGCATCCCCGTCGCCCTGCACACCCCCAGCGAGGTCAAGGCCGCCGTCACGGGCAGCGGCCGGGCGGACAAGGCGCAGGTCGGCGCCATGGTCACCCGGCTGCTGCGGCTCGCCGCGCCCCCGAAGCCCGCCGACGCCGCCGACGCCCTCGCGCTCGCCATCTGCCACATCTGGCGCGCCCCCGCGCAGAACCGGCTCCAGCAGGCCGTCGCTCTGCACACCTCCCGGGGCCCGGCCGGCCCCCGGAGCCCGCACACCCCTCACCCGTCGAAAGGCACCACGGCATGATCGCCTTCGTCAGCGGCACCGTCGCCGCCCTCGCCCCCGACGCCGCGGTGGTGGAGGTCGGCGGTGTCGGCATGGCCGTCCAGTGCACGCCGAACACCCTCTCCACCCTCCGCCTCGGCAAGCCCGCCAGGCTCGCCACCTCCCTCGTCGTCCGCGAGGACTCGCTCACGCTGTACGGCTTCGCCGACGACGACGAGCGCCAGGTCTTCGAGCTGCTCCAGACGGCCAGCGGCGTCGGCCCCCGCCTGGCCCAGGCGATGCTCGCCGTGCACCGCCCCGACGCCCTGCGCAGAGCCGTCTCCACCGGCGACGAGAAGGCGCTCACCGCCGTCCCCGGCATCGGCAAGAAGGGCGCGCAGAAGCTGCTCCTGGAGCTGGGGGACCGCCTGGGCGAGCCCATCGGTGCCCCCGCCGTCGGCGCCCCCGTCAGCACCGGCTGGCGCGACCAGCTGCACGCCGCCCTGATCGGCCTCGGGTACGCGACCCGCGAGGCCGACGAGGCCGTGTCCGCCGTGGCCCCCCAGGCGGCGGCCGCCGGGGGCACACCCCAGGTGGGGCAACTGCTGAAGGCGGCCCTGCAGACCCTGAACCGCGCCCGCTGAACCGCCACACCGACCCCCGAGGCACACCACATGAACTGGGACGACACGACCGACCCGTCCGACAGCCCCGAAGGGCTCGTCGGCTCCGCCGAGGAGCGGCTGGTGGGCTCTGTCGCCGACGGCGAGGACCAGGCGGTGGAGGCCGCCCTGCGCCCCAAGGACCTGGGCGAGTTCATCGGCCAGGAGAAGGTCCGCGAGCAGCTCGACCTCGTGCTGCGGGCCGCACGCGCGCGCGGGGCCACCGCGGACCACGTGCTCCTCTCGGGCGCCCCCGGCCTCGGCAAGACCACCCTCTCGATGATCATCGCGGCCGAGATGGGCGCCCCCATCCGCATCACCTCCGGCCCCGCCATCCAGCACGCCGGCGACCTCGCGGCGATCCTCTCCTCACTCCAGGAGGGCGAGGTCCTCTTCCTCGACGAGATCCACCGCATGTCGCGGCCCGCCGAGGAGATGCTCTACATGGCGATGGAGGACTTCCGCGTCGACGTGATCGTCGGCAAGGGGCCCGGCGCCACCGCCATCCCCCTGGAGCTGCCCCCGTTCACCCTGGTCGGCGCCACCACCCGCGCGGGGCTGCTGCCGCCCCCGCTGCGCGACCGCTTCGGCTTCACCGCCCACATGGAGTTCTACGGACCGGCCGAACTGGAACGAGTCATCCACCGCTCGGCCGGCCTGCTCGACGTCGAGATCGACACCGCCGGCGCCGCCGAGATCGCCGGCCGCTCCCGCGGCACCCCGCGCATCGCCAACCGCCTGCTGCGCCGGGTGCGCGACTACGCGCAGGTCAAGGCGGACGGCCTGATCACCTGCGACATCGCCGCGGCCGCCCTGGCGGTCTACGAGGTCGACGACCGGGGCCTGGACCGGCTCGACCGCGGTGTCCTGGAGGCCCTGCTCAAGCTCTTCGGCGGCGGTCCCGTGGGCCTGTCCACGCTCGCCGTCGCCGTGGGGGAGGAGCGTGAGACAGTGGAAGAGGTCGCCGAACCCTTTCTCGTAAGGGAAGGTCTGCTCGCCCGCACCCCACGGGGGCGGGTCGCGACGCCGGCGGCCTGGGCGCACCTCGGGCTCACCCCGCCCGGCGCGCAGAACACCGGAAACGGACAACAGGACTTGTTCGGGACGTGACATCCCCGTCACGACGAGGACATTCGCCCGACCAGGAACCCCAGTGCCATGCTGAGCGTTGTTCCATGCGCGCGGACTCGCTTAGACTCCGCCGATGCCGCCCTTGTCGGCGGCGTACACACCCCCAACCATCAGGCCGCTCACCATCGCGGTCGTGTGAAGGAAGTACCGACCGTGAGTCTCGTGACCCTCCTCCCGTTCATCGTGCTCATCGGGGCCATGTTCCTGATGACCCGGTCGGCGAAGAAGAAGCAGCAGCAGGCCGCCAACATGCGGAACGAGATGCAGCCCGGATCCGGTGTCCGCACCATCGGGGGCATGTACGCCACGGTCAAGGAGGTCAACGAGGACACGGTCCTCCTCGACGCCGGTCCGGGCGTCGACCTGCTCTTCGCCAAGAACTCCATCGGTGCCGTCCTGACCGACGACGAGTACAACCGCATCGTTCACGGCATCGAGCACGACCTCAAGTCCGACGCCGACGTCGTCCCCGACGACGCCTCCTCCCTCACCGAGTCCGACGCCTCCGCCGCCTCCGCCTCCGACGACAAGCCCGTCGACCTGGGCAAGAAGGACGCGGACGACGAGCCGGCCGGCGAGCCGACGGTCGACGCCGCGCCCGCCGAGGCGAAGGCCGACGAGCAGGCGAAGAAGTCCGACGGCGGTTCCGAGGCGAAGTAAGCCGTGCCCCGGGGTGCGCGGGGACGTCCTGGACGTTCCCGCGCACCCCGTGTGACGCGTGGCTCGCACGGATCCGGACACCATGTGATGGCCGCGGGTGACGCCTCCCCGGCGCGAAGCGGCCCGAGAGGGAGTACGCAAAGGTGGTAGCACCTAAAAAGGGAAAGAATGCGAGCGCTCCGAGTAAGCCCGGGCGCTCGCTGGCCCTGATTCTGATCGCCATCGTGGCGCTCACCGGAGGCATGTTCGCCTCCGGACACACGACTCCGCGTCTCGGTATCGACCTGGCCGGCGGCACCAGCATCACACTCCGGGCGGTCCCGGAAGCGGGCCAGGAGTCCGCGATCAACAAGACCAACATGGACACCGCGGTCGAGATCATGAACCGCCGTGTCAATGGTCTGGGTGTCTCCGAGGCCGAGGTCCAGACCCAGGGCGACCGGAACATCATCGTCAACATCCCCAAGGGGACGAACTCCGAGGAAGCCCGGCAGCAGGTCGGCACCACCGCCAAGCTGTACTTCCGTCCGGTCGTCGCCACCGAGCTGTCCGGCGCGAACGCCACGGGCAGCCCGTCGCCGAGCGCCACCGGCAACCCCTCGGACAAGCCGAGCGACAAGGCCACGGACAAGGCCACGGACAAGGCCACCGACAAGGGTGACAAGGCGACCGGGACGGACGGTGCGAGCTCCTCGCCGTCCGACTCCGCCTCGGCGAGCGCCACCAACCAGGGCCGCGCCGCCTCCGACGCCCTGAAGGCCGACCCCAGCCCGTCCGCCAAGACCTCCGACGGCGCCTCCCCGTCCCCGAGCGCCTCCGGCGATGACGCGAACACCAAGCTCCAGCAGCAGTACGCGGCGCTGGACTGCACCGACGCGGCCGCCCGCGCCAAGGCCGGCGACGGCTCCAAGCCGGGCGACTCGATGGTGGCCTGCGGTCAGAACGCGCAGGGCCAGTGGCAGAAGTACGTCCTCGGCCCCGCGGCGGTCGACGGCACCGACGTCGACAAGTCCGAAGCCGTCCTCAACACGCAGACCGGCGCCGGCTGGACCGTGACGATGAAGTTCACGGACGAGGGCGGCAAGAAGTTCGCGGACATCACCGGCAAGCTGTCGAAGAACCAGTCCCCGCAGAACCAGTTCGCCATCGTCCTGGACAACGACGTCGTCTCCGACCCGTACGTCAGCCAGGCGCTCACCGGCGGCAGCGCGGAGATCTCCGGCAACTTCGACCAGGAGGAGGCCCAGGGCCTCGCCAACATGCTGTCCTACGGCGCCCTGCCGCTGACCTTCAAGGAGGACAGCGTCACCACCGTCACCGCCGCGCTCGGCGGTGAGCAGCTCAAGGCGGGTCTGATCGCGGGCGCCATCGGCCTCGCGCTGGTCGTCCTCTACCTGCTGGTCTACTACCGCGGCCTGTCCTTCATCGCCGTCGCCTCGCTGCTGGTCTCCGCGGGTCTGACGTACGTGATCATGTCGTTGCTCGGCCCGACCATCGGCTTCGCGCTGAACCTGCCGGCCGTCTGCGGTGCCATCGTCGCCATCGGCATCACAGCCGACTCGTTCATCGTGTACTTCGAACGTGTCCGCGACGAGATCCGGGAGGGCCGCACGCTGCGTCCCGCCGTCGAGCGGGCCTGGCCGCGCGCCCGGCGCACCATCCTGGTCTCCGACTTCGTGTCGTTCCTCGCCGCCGCGGTGCTCTTCATCGTCACCGTCGGCAAGGTGCAGGGCTTCGCGTTCACGCTGGGTCTGACCACCCTGCTCGACGTGGTGGTGGTGTTCCTCTTCACCAAGCCGCTGCTGACGCTGATGGCCCGCCGCAAGTTCTTCGCGAGCGGTCACAAGTGGTCCGGCCTCGACCCGAAGAGCCTGGGCGCCAAGCCGCCGCTGCGCCGCACCCGCCGTCCGTCCCGTCCCGCCGCCGGCCCCGTCGACCCGAAGGAGGCGTGAGATGGGAAAGCTCGGCAACCTCGGCGCCCGACTGCACCATGGCGAGGTCGGCTACGACTTCGTCAAGAACCGCAAGCTCTGGTACGGCATCTCCATCCTCATCACCATCACGGCCATCGTCGGCCTGACGGTGCGCGGCCTGCACATGGGCATCGAGTTCCAGGGCGGCGCGGTCTTCACGACCCCGAAGAACATGAGCGCCTCGGTCTCCCAGGCGGAGACCTACGCGGAGGACGCCTCCGGGCACGACGCGATCGTCCAGAAGCTCGGCGACGGCAGCCTCCGCATCCAGATCGCGGGCACCGACACCGAAGCGTCGGACCAGATCAAGAGCCAGCTCTCCAAGGACCTAGACGTCCCCGCGGACCGGATCAACGCCGACCTGGTCGGCCCCAGCTGGGGTGACCAGATCGCCGACAAGGCCTGGCAGGGTCTCGGGATCTTCATGTTCCTGGTGGTGATCTATCTGGCGATCGCCTTCGAGTGGCGCATGGCGCTCGCCGCGTTCGTCGCGCTGATCCACGACATCACCATCACGGTCGGCATCTACGCCCTCGTCGGCTTCGAGGTCACACCGGGCACGGTGATCGGTCTGCTGACCATTCTCGGCTATTCGCTCTACGACACGGTCGTCGTCTTCGACAGCCTCAAGGAACAGACGAGAGACATCACCAAACAGACCCGCTGGACCTACGGCGAGATCGCCAACCGCTCGATCAACAGCACCCTGGTCCGCTCCATCAACACCACGGTGGTCGCGCTGCTGCCGGTGGGCGGTCTGCTGTTCATCGGCGGCGGTGTCCTCGGCGCCGGCATGCTCAACGACATCTCGCTGTCGCTGTTCGTCGGTCTCGCCGCGGGCGCCTACTCGTCGATCTTCATCGCCACGCCGCTCGTCGCCGACCTCAAGGAGGCCGAGCCGCAGATGAAGGCCCTCAAGAAGCGCGTCCTGGCCAAGCGCGCCCAGGCCGCGGCCAAGGGCGAGCCGGCGCAGTCCGCGGACGACGAGGAGTCCTATGCGGACGAGGACCCCGACGACGCGGCCGCCGCGGTCGTCGGCCCCCGCAACCAGCCCGCGTCCCGCGGCCGGGGCCGTGGCCGTCCGTCGGGGAAGCGCCGATGACCGGCACGACCGACATCACGGAGCTGCTGCTCAGCCGTATCCGTGACGTGGCCGACTACCCGGAGCCGGGTGTGGTGTTCAAGGACATCACCCCGCTCCTGGCCGACCCCGCGGCCTTCACCGTCCTGACCGACGCGCTCGCCGAGGTCGCCGCGGAGACCGGCGCCACCAAGGTCGTCGGCCTGGAGGCCCGCGGCTTCATCCTGGGCGCCCCGGTGGCCCTGCGGGCGGGCCTCGGCTTCATCCCCGTACGCAAGGCGGGCAAGCTCCCCGGAGCCACCCTCGGCCAGGCGTACGACCTGGAGTACGGCTCCGCCGAGATCGAGGTGCACGCCGAGGACCTGGACGCGGGCGACCGCGTACTGGTCGTCGACGACGTCCTCGCCACCGGCGGCACCGCCGAGGCGTCGCTGGAGCTGATCCGCCGGGCCGGCGCCCGGGTCGCCGGCCTCGCCGTCCTGATGGAGCTGGGCTTCCTCGGCGGCCGGGCCCGCCTGGAGCCGGCCCTGGCGGGGGCGCCGCTGAAGGCGCTGCTCACGGTCTGACTGCGCACACCGCGCACCTGGGGCGGGCCCGGAGGAATCCGGCGCCCGCCTCAGGCGTTTCCCGAGTTGACGGCCCTCACATTGGCCTGAAGGCGATCTCCGGGGGCAGGATCGCTACCATGGGATCTCCGGAGCCTGACCGGGGGACCCGGATCGCGCACGAGGAGTCCTCTTGCCAGACGAGGCCCAGCCACTGACCGCCGCAAAGCCCGAGTCCGCCTCGGCGTCCGCGGCGAAGCCCGCGCCCAGCGAGCCCCAGGCGAAGAACGACACGCGTGGGCCGATCAGGCACGCCTCGTCCGGGCCGGTCGACAAGCCCGCCGAGCAGCAGCCGCGCCCCAAGCCGCTGCCGCCCGAGCGCCCGCAGAACGCGCCGGTGGTCCGTGCCCCCGCGGGCCAGCCCGCCCGCTCCGGCTCGTCCAACCGCGTCCGCGCCCGTCTGGCCCGCCTCGGCGTCCAGCGCGCCAACCCGTACAACCCGGTCCTGGAGCCCCTGCTGCGGATAGTGCGCGGCAACGACCCCAAGATCGAGACGGCCACCCTGCGTCAGATCGAACGCGCCTACCAGGTCGCTGAACGCTGGCACCGCGGACAGAAGCGCAAGAGCGGCGACCCGTACATCACGCACCCGCTCGCCGTCACCACCATCCTCGCCGAGCTGGGCATGGACCCGGCCACGCTGATGGCCGGTCTGCTGCACGACACCGTCGAGGACACCGAGTACGGCCTGGAGGACCTGCGCCGCGACTTCGGCGACGTGGTCACCCTGCTCGTCGACGGCGTCACCAAGCTGGACAAGGTCAAGTTCGGCGAGGCCGCGCAGGCCGAGACCGTGCGCAAAATGGTCGTCGCCATGGCCAAGGACCCGCGCGTCCTGGTCATCAAGCTCGCCGACCGCCTGCACAACATGCGCACCATGCGCTACCTCAAGCGCGAGAAGCAGGAGAAGAAGGCGCGCGAGACCCTGGAGATCTACGCGCCGCTCGCCCACCGGCTGGGCATGAACACCATCAAGTGGGAGCTGGAGGACCTCGCCTTCGCGATCCTCTACCCCAAGATGTACGACGAGATCGTCCGCCTGGTCGCCGAGCGCGCCCCCAAGCGCGACGAGTACCTCGCGGTCGTCACCGACGAGGTCCAGCAGGACCTGCGCGCGGCCCGCATCAAGGCGACCGTCACCGGGCGCCCCAAGCACTACTACAGCGTCTACCAGAAGATGATCGTCCGCGGCCGTGACTTCGCGGAGATCTACGACCTGGTGGGCATCCGCGTCCTGGTGGACACCGTCCGCGACTGCTACGCGGCGCTGGGCACGGTCCACGCCCGCTGGAACCCGGTTCCGGGGCGGTTCAAGGACTACATCGCGATGCCCAAGTTCAACATGTACCAGTCGCTGCACACGACGGTCATCGGGCCCGGCGGCAAGCCGGTCGAGCTGCAGATCCGCACCTTCGACATGCACCGCCGCGCGGAGTACGGCATCGCCGCGCACTGGAAGTACAAGCAGGAGGCCGTGGCAGGGGCCTCCAAGGTGCGCACCGACGCCCCCAAGTCGTCCGGCAAGAGCAAGGACGACCACCTCAACGACATGGCGTGGCTGCGCCAGCTCCTGGACTGGCAGAAGGAGACCGAGGACCCGGGCGAGTTCCTGGAGTCCCTGCGCTTCGACCTCTCCCGCAACGAGGTCTTCGTCTTCACGCCCAAGGGCGACGTCATAGCGCTCCCGGCCGGGGCCACCCCCGTGGACTTCGCCTACGCCGTCCACACCGAGGTCGGCCACCGCACCATAGGGGCACGGGTCAACGGGCGGCTCGTCCCGCTGGAGTCCACCCTGGACAACGGCGACCTGGTGGAGGTCTTCACCTCCAAGGCGGCCGGCGCGGGCCCGTCCCGCGACTGGCTGGGCTTCGTCAAGTCGCCGCGCGCCCGCAACAAGATCCGCGCCTGGTTCTCCAAGGAGCGCCGCGACGAGGCGATCGAGCACGGCAAGGACGCCATCGTCCGCGCCATGCGCAAGCAGAACCTGCCGATCCAGCGCATCCTGACCGGCGACTCCCTGGTCACGCTCGCCCACGAGATGCGGTACTCGGACATCTCCGCGCTGTACGCGGCGATCGGCGAGGGCCATGTCTCCGCGCAGAACATCGTGCAGAAGCTGGTGCAGGCGCTCGGTGGCGAGGAAGCCGCCACCGAGGAGATCGACGAGTCGATTCCGCCGGCCCGCGGTCGCGGCCGCAAACGCCGGACCAGCGCCGACCCGGGCGTCGTCGTCAAGGGCGTCGAGGACGTGTGGGTCAAGCTGGCCCGCTGCTGTACGCCCGTACCCGGCGACCCCATCATCGGCTTCGTCACCCGCGGCAGCGGCGTATCGGTTCACCGCAGCGACTGTGTGAACGTGGACTCGCTGTCCCGCGAGCCCGAGCGCATCCTCGAGGTCGAGTGGGCGCCCACCCAGTCCTCCGTCTTCCTGGTCGCCATCCAGGTGGAGGCCCTGGACCGCTCACGGCTGCTGTCGGACGTCACACGCGTGCTGTCCGACCAGCACGTCAACATCCTCTCCGCGGCCGTCCAGACCTCCCGCGACCGCGTCGCCATCTCCCGCTTCACCTTCGAGATGGGCGACCCGAAGCACCTCGGGCACGTCCTGAAGGCCGTACGCGGCGTGGAGGGCGTCTACGACGTGTACAGGGTGACATCGGCGCGCAGGCCGTCCTAGCGGCCCGCACATTCCCATACGACCCACACGACCCATACGAGAGGGGCTCCCGTACGCACCGTACGGGAGCCCCTCTCGTATGCGGGTGTCAGCCGCCGAACTCGTGCAGGCCCTTCAGCGCCTGGTCCAGCAGCGCCTGCCGGCCCTCCAGCTCGCGCTCCAGCTTGTCGGCCTTGGCGTTGTTGCCCTGGGCACGCGCCTGGTCGACCTGGGAGCGCAGCTTGTCGACGGCGGCCTGAAGCTGTCCGGTCAGCCCCTCGGCACGCGCGCGTGCCTCCGGGTTGGTCCGGCGCCACTCGGTCTCCTCGGCCTCCTGGAGCGCCCGCTCGACCGCGTGCATCCGCCCCTCGACCTTCGGACGGGCGTCGCGCGGAACGTGGCCGATGGCCTCCCAGCGCTCGTTGACCGAGCGGAACGCGGCACGGGCCGCCTTCAGGTCCTTGACCGGGACGAGCTTCTCGGCCTCCTCGACCAGCTCCTCCTTGAGCTTCAGGTTCTCCGCCTGCTCCGCGTCCCGCTCGGCGAAGACCGAGCCGCGGGCGGCGAAGAACACGTCCTGGGCGCCGCGGAAGCGGTTCCACAGGTCGTCCTCGTGCTCGCGCTGCGCACGGCCGGCGGCCTTCCACTCGGACATGAGGTCGCGGTAGCGCGCGGCCGTCGGCCCCCAGTCCGTGGAGTTCGACAGCGCCTCGGCCTCGGAGACCAGCCGTTCCTTGGTCTGCCGGGCCTCCTCGCGCTGCGCGTCGAGCTGGGCGAAGTGCTGCTTGCGGCGCTTGGAGAACGCCGAGCGCGCGTGCGAGAAGCGGTGCCACAGCTCGTCGTCGGACTTGCGGTCCAGGCGCGGCAGGCCCTTCCAGGTGTCCACCAGGGAGCGCAGCCGTTCGCCGGCCACCCGCCACTGGTCGGAGCGCGCCAGCTCCTCCGCCTCGGCGACCAGCGCCTCCTTGGCACCCCGCGCCTCGTCGGACTGCTTCGCCCGCTGGGCCTTGCGCTCCTCGCGCCGTGTCTCCACGAGGCCGACCAGCTTGTCCAGCCGGGCCCGCAGCGCGTCCAGGTCGCCGACCGCGTGGTGCGCGTCCACCTGCTCGCGCAGGTGGTCGACGGCGGTCTGGGCGTCCTTCGCCGACAGGTCGGTGGTCTTCACCCGCTTTTCGAGGAGGCCGATCTCGACAACCAGACCTTCGTACTTGCGTTCGAAATAGGCCAGCGCTTCCTCGGGGGAGCCCGCCTGCCAGGATCCGACGACCTGCTCGCCGTCGGCCGTACGCACGTACACGGTGCCCGTCTCGTCGACGCGGCCCCACGGGTCGCTGCTCACAGCGCCTCCTCCACATGATGCCGACGGAGGGATTCGCTTCCCCCGGGCATCGTCCACAGTTTCGTCACGGCCAAGATAGGCGACCGGCGGGCGGCCTGTCCGCATCCCGCGCGACCGAACTTTCGCTGATGAGGGTCAGGATTTCGAGACGGTGGCCTTGTCGATTACGACCGTCGCGTTGGGTGCCGTGTTCCCTGTCGCGGGGTCGGGCGCCTGGGCCCCGGCGGCCGCGATCTTCTTGAGGACCTTCATGCCGGCCTCGGAGACGGTGCCGAACGGCGTGTAGTCGGGCGGCAGCTGGCTGTCCTGGTAGACCAGGAAGAACTGGCTGCCTCCGGTGTCGCGCCCCTGCTTCGTCTGCGGGTTGTACTGGTTGGCCATCGCGACCGTGCCCGCCGGGTACACGTTGCCCTTGAGGCTCTTGTCCTTGAGGTTCTCGTCGGGAATGGTGTAGCCGGGCCCGCCCGAACCGGTGCCCTTCGGGTCACCGCACTGCAGCACGTAGATCCCGGCGTCGGTGAGCCGGTGGCACTTGGTGTGGTCGAAGTAACCCTTGCCCGCCAGGAAGTTGAACGAGTTGACGGTGTGCGGCGCCGCCGACGCCTTCAGGGCGATGTCTATGTCGCCGCAGGTCGTCGCCAGCTTCATCGAGTACTTCGCCGACTTGTCGATGGTCATCGCAGGTTCCTTCTTCCAGGTCTGCGTCTTGACCTTGCCCTCGGCGGGCTTGTCGCACGGGTCGGGCGCCTTGCTGCTCGCCGAAGCGCTCGGCGTGACCTCCGCGTTGGCGTTCGTCTTGTCGTCGTCGTCCTTGAGGACCACTCCGGTCGTGTACAGCGCGACGCTGCCGATCAGAATCACGCCGAGCACCGACGCGATCGCCGCGTTGCGGGTGCGCGCCTTGCGTCGCGCGGAGGTACGTCGCTGCTGCTGCCGCAAGAACTTCTCCCGGGCGAGCTGACGCCGCCGCTGCTCCTGGCTGACCACCGGTTTCTCTCCTCATGCGTCTTCGTGTGCCGACCGGTACGCGTGGGTGCGATGAGCCGACCATGGGCGTGTAGCCCCGTACCGTATATGGGTTCGCTGAGGAAACGGCACCGCCGGTAGGCTCTGACCATGGGCGCGACCCGTTCGCAAGCCCACCCGTACCGACACAAACGAAGGACGATCGTGCTCATTGCCGGGTTCCCCGCCGGGGCCTGGGGGACGAACTGTTATCTCGTCGCCCCCGCCGCCGGTGAGGAGTGCGTGATCATCGACCCGGGCCATCAGGCGGCCCCCGGAGTCGAGGAAGCGATCAGGAAGCATCGGCTCAAGCCCGTCGCCGTCGTCCTCACCCACGGCCACATCGACCACGTCGCCTCGGTCGTCCCGGTGTGCGGCGCGCACGATGTGCCCGCCTGGATCCACCCCGAGGACCGGTACATGATGAGCGACCCCGAGAAGGGTATCGGCCGCACCATCGGCATGCCGCTCATGGGCGAGCTGACCGTCGGGGAGCCGGACGACGTCAAGGAGCTGACCGACGGAGCGAAGCTGGAACTGGCGGGCCTGGAGCTGACGGTCGCGCACGCGCCGGGCCATACGAAGGGGTCGGTGACCTTCGGCCTGCCCGAGTCGGCGGACATCCCGCCCGTCATGTTCTCGGGAGACCTGCTGTTCGCCGGCTCCATCGGACGCACCGACTTCCCCGGTGGCTCCATGGACGACATGCTCGAGTCCCTGGCCCGCGTGGTCCTGCCGCTCGACGACTCCACCGTGGTGCTGCCCGGTCACAACGACTACACGACCATCGGCCAGGAGCGCGCCACCAACCCGTATCTGCGGCAGGTGGCGGCCGGCCAGGGCGCCTTCGACGCGCCCCGACGAGGAATGTGACGAGTAACCACCCGTGAGCACCTTCAAGGCCCCCAAGGGCACGTACGACCTGTTGCCCCCCGACTCCGCCAAGTACCTGGCGGTCCGTGAGGCGATCGCCGCCCCGCTGCGCGACTCCGGCTACGGCTACATCGAGACGCCCGGCTTCGAGAGCGTCGAGCTGTTCGCGCGCGGTGTCGGCGAGTCGACCGACATCGTGACCAAGGAGATGTACGTCTTCGAGACCAAGGGCGGCGACCGGCTCGCCCTGCGCCCGGAGACGACCGCCCCCGTGCTGCGCGCGGTCCTGGAGGCCAACCTGCACAAGGCGGGCAACCTCCCGGTCAAGGTCTGGTACTCGGGCTCGCAGTACCGCTACGAGCGCCCCCAGAAGGGCCGTTACCGCCACTTCTCCCAGGTCGGCGCCGAGGCGATCGGTGCCGAGGACCCGGCGCTTGACGCCGAGCTGATCATCCTGGCCGACCAGTCGTACCGCGCGCTGGGCCTGCGGAACTTCCGCATCCTGCTCAACAGCCTGGGCGACCAGGAGTGCCGCCCCGTCTACCGGGCCGCGCTCCAGGACTTCCTGCGCGGCCTCGACCTGGACGAGGACACCCTGCGCCGGGCCGAGATCAACCCGCTGCGCGTCCTGGACGACAAGCGCCCGGACGTGCAGAAGCAGCTCACCGACGCCCCGCTGTTGCGCGACTACCTGTGCGACGCCTGCAAGGCGTACCACGAGGAGGTGCGCGACCTGATCACGGCGGCGGGCGTGGTCTTCGGGGACGACCCGAAGCTGGTGCGCGGCCTGGACTACTACACGCGGACCACGTTCGAGTTCGTCCACGACGGCCTCGGCTCGCAGTCCGCGGTGGGCGGCGGCGGACGGTACGACGGACTCTCCGAGATGATCGGCGGCCCGTCCCTGCCCTCCGTGGGCTGGGCCCTCGGCGTCGACCGCACCGTCCTCGCCCTGGAGGCGGAGGGCATCGAACTGGACATTCCGTCCGCCACCTCCGTCTACGCGGTGCCGCTCGGCGAGGAGGCCCGCCGGATCCTCTTCGCCAAGGTCACCGAGTTGCGCAAGAACGGCGTCGCCGCCGACTTCTCCTACGGCGGCAAGGGCCTCAAGGCCGCGATGAAGGCGGCCAACCGCTCGGGCGCCCGCTACGCCCTGGTCCTGGGCGAGCGCGACCTGGCCGAGGGCGTCGTCCAGCTCAAGGACATGGAGTCCGGCGAGCAGACCGCGATCGGCGTCAACGAGATCGTGGCCGAGCTGGAGTCCAGGCTCGGCTAGAGCGCCGGTACGTCCGGTCCCTCCAGGGGCGCGCGTGTTCGTCCGCGCGTGCCCCCGGGGAACGGGTGTTGGCCGGAACGGGCCTCTTCGGAGTGATCGCCGCACCGTTCATATGTTCATCGAACGGTGGCCATACAGGGTGGTGCGGCACAATGGCCCTGCCCGAAGCAGGTCCGACTCACCAGTGACGGAATCGGCGTGATGAGCAAGACGACAGTGAAGGAGGTCTCCACCGTGGCGGAGCCCGCGCCGGAAGCCCCCGCCGGATCGCCGCGCACCGAGGGCGGCAGTCGCGCCTTCGCGCTGCTGCTGGTGATCACGGGCGCGGCCGGACTGCTCGCCGCGTGGATCATCACGATCGACAAGCAGAAGCTGCTCGAAGCCAAGATCGCCGGCACCACCTTCACCCCCGGCTGCAGCCTCAACCCCGTCGTCTCCTGCGGCAACGTCATGGAGAGCGACCAGGCCTCCGTCTTCGGCTTCCCCAACCCGATGCTGGGCCTGGTCGCCTACGGCGTCGTCATCGGCGTCGGCATGAGCCTGCTCGCCCGGGCCCGCTTCCCGCGCTGGTACTGGCTCACCTTCAACGCAGGCACCCTCTTCGGTGTGGGCTTCTGCACCTGGCTGCAGTTCCAGTCCCTGTACCGGATCAACGCGCTGTGCCTGTGGTGCTGCCTCGCCTGGGTCGCCACGATCCTGATGTTCTGGTACGTGACGTCCTTCAACGTCCGCAAGGGCTTCCTGCCCGCGCCGAGCCGGCTGCGCGGCTTCTTCGGCGAGTTCACCTGGGTCCTTCCGGTGCTGCACATCGGCATCATCGGCATGATGATCCTCACGCGCTGGTGGGACTTCTGGACCAGCTGACCGGCCGGGTCGGCGGGCCCCCGGTCGACCGGGCCCGGCGCGTTGTCAGTGCGGTGACTTAGGGTTTCAGGCGTGGAGCCCGACCTGTTCACCGCCGCAGCAGAAGAACGCCAGGAGAAGGACCCGACCGGCAGCCCCCTCGCCGTGCGGATGCGTCCGCGCACCCTCGACGAGGTCGTCGGTCAGCAGCACCTGCTCAAGCCCGGATCCCCCCTGCGCCGCCTGGTCGGCGAGGGCGGCTCCGGTCCCGCCGGTCCCTCCTCCGTCATCCTCTGGGGCCCGCCGGGCACCGGCAAGACCACCCTGGCGTACGTCGTCTCCAAGGCCACCAACAAGCGCTTCGTGGAGCTGTCCGCGATCACCGCGGGCGTCAAGGAGGTCCGCGCGGTCATCGACGGCGCCCGCCGAGCGGTCGGCGGGTACGGCAAGGAGACCGTCCTCTTCCTCGACGAGATCCACCGCTTCAGCAAGGCCCAGCAGGACTCCCTGCTCCCGGCCGTCGAGAACCGCTGGGTCACCCTTATCGCCGCCACCACCGAGAACCCGTACTTCTCGGTGATCTCCCCGCTGCTCTCCCGCTCCCTGCTGCTCACCCTCGAACCCCTCACCGACGACGACGTCCGGGACCTGATCCGCCGCGCCCTGACCGACGAGCGCGGCCTCAAGGAGGCGGTGGGGCTTCCCGAGGACACCGAGGAGCACCTCCTGCGCATCGCCGGCGGCGACGCCCGACGCGCCCTCACCGCCCTGGAGGCCGCCGCGGGGGCCGCGCTCGACAAGGGCGAGGCCGAGGTCTCGCTGACCACGCTGGAGGAGACGGTCGACCGGGCCGCGGTGAAGTACGACCGCGACGGCGACCAGCACTACGACGTCGCCAGCGCCCTGATCAAGTCCATCCGAGGCTCCGACGTGGACGCCGCGCTGCACTACCTGGCCCGGATGATCGAGGCCGGCGAGGACCCTCGCTTCATCGCCCGGCGCCTGATGATCTCCGCCAGCGAGGACATCGGCCTGGCCGACCCCAATGCGCTGCCGGTCGCCGTCGCCGCCGCCCAGGCGGTCGCCATGATCGGCTTCCCCGAGGCCGCCCTCACTCTGAGCCACGCCACCATCGCCCTCGCCCTCGCGCCCAAGTCCAACGCCGCGACCACCGCCATCGGCGCCGCCCTGGACGACGTACGCAAGGGGCACGCCGGACCGGTCCCCGCGCACCTGCGGGACAGCCACTACAAGGGCGCGGGCAAGCTCGGCCACGGGCAGGGGTACGTGTACCCGCACGACCTGCCGGAGGGCATCGCCGCCCAGCAGTACGCCCCGGACGAACTGAAGGACCGGACGTACTACACACCGACCCGGCACGGCGCCGAGGCCAGGTACGCCGACGCCGTGGAGTGGACCCGCGGGCACCTCGGTCGCAAGCGGTCCTGAGCAGCCTGTAGAATGACCCGAAGCGCTGAGTCCCGTGCAGTCAGAACGGGACAACCAGCCGGAACCCTTCGGGGTTCCAGGAGCGTCGCGCACCGTCGATAGGTGTCGCGGGCAGCCCACCACCACCCGGAGTCCCGGGAGCGGCCGGTGGGCCACTCGCGTGCTGCACGTATGTGCCCAGACCAGGGAGCGGCTGCCCGGCAGGTCCCGAGAGGGACCGGACGGGTTTCCCCGGCTGCGGATGCGACCTCCCTCAACCCTGACAAGCCGGAAAACCAGGAAAGAGACACAGACAGTGGCGAACCAGCCCCGCCCCAAGGTCAAGAAGTCGCGTGCCCTCGGCATCGCGCTGACCCCGAAGGCCGTCAAGTACTTCGAGGCCCGCCCCTACCCGCCGGGTGAGCACGGCCGCGGCCGCAAGCAGAACTCGGACTACAAGGTCCGTCTGCTGGAGAAGCAGCGTCTGCGCGCGCAGTACGACCTCAGCGAGCGCCAGCTCGTCCGCGCCTACGAGCGTGCCTCCAAGACCAACATGAAGACCGGCGAGGCCCTGGTCATCGAGCTCGAGCGCCGTCTCGACGCGCTGGTCCTGCGTTCGGGCATCGCCCGCACGATCTACCAGGCCCGCCAGATGGTCGTCCACGGCCACATCCAGGTCAACGGCCAGAAGGTCGACAAGCCGTCCTTCCGCGTCCGCCCGGACGACGTCGTGCAGGTGCGCGACCGCTCCAAGGAGAAGACGCTCTTCACCATCGCCCGCGAGGGTGGCTTCGCCCCCGACGGCGAGACCCCGCGCTACCTCCAGGTGAACCTCAAGGCCCTGGCGTTCCGCCTGGACCGCGAGCCGAACCGCAAGGAGATCCCGGTGATCTGCGACGAGCAGCTCGTCGTCGAGTACTACGCCCGCTGATCCCAGCCCCGGCGCAGTACCACCAGCGGTACTCAGCCCGCCGTCTCCCCACCCCTGCGGGTGGGCGGGGCGGCGGGCTTCGCCGTCCGCGCGCCCGGCGCGGCCCGCGGCCCGGCCCCGTGCGGCGCCGGCAGCGAGGCGGGCACCCCGGGCCGGCGCAGCGCCCGCGACACCGCCTCCGGGCGGCCGAGCCGCGCCCCGTGCCGCACGCACTCCTCGTACCGCTCGTCGCCCAGCTGCTCCCGGGCGGCCGCCTCGCACAGCTCGTGCGGCGCGTTGTAGTGCGCCGAGCCGAACAACCGCAGCCCCACCGACGGCCACATCTCGCCCGCCGCGCCCTGGAGCACCGCCGCCTCCGTCGGGTCGCCCTCCGCCACCGTGACCAGGGCCAGCAGCTCCACCGCCAGCACCGAGCCCAGCTGGTCCCGGAATCGGTGGGCGCCGCTCAGGCAGTCCGCCAGCAGCTCACGGGCGCGCACCGGGTCGCCCTCGCTCCAGGCCGCGTACGCCAGCACGTACAGGGCGTAGCCCCGGGCCCAGCGCTCGCCGTGGTCCTCGCACACCCGGCGCACGTCCTCGCACAGGCGCACCGCGTCCGGCAGATCTCCCTGGAACGCCCGGGTCATCGCCAGCTCCACCTGGCCCATCAGGACGTTGCTGTTGAGTTCGCCGATCTCCTGGTAGCGCTCCAGCGCCGAGCGCAACAGCCGTTCCGCGCGGGGCATGTCGTCCGTCACCAGCGCCAGACAGCCGGTGCGGTGCTCCGCGTACGCCACCGCCGTGGGGTTCGCCGACCGCTCCGCCTCCTCCCGGCACTCCTGGAGCGCCGCCAGCGCGGGCACCGTGTCGCCCTGGAGGATCGCCACGTAGGCGAGCACCCACAGCGCCTTCAGCCGGGACTGCTCGCCCGCCGTCGGCTCCGCGTCCAGCCGCACCGCCTGCTCCAGCCAGCGCCGGCCCTCCGACAGCCGCCCGCAGCCCACCCAGTGGAACCACAGGGCACCCGCCAGATACTGGCCCAGATGCGCCTCGTCCGGCGCGGTCAGACAGTGCTCCAGGGCGCTGCGCAGATTCGGCAGCTCCGCGTCCACCCGCGCGGCGACCTCGCCCTGGCGCGGCGAGAACCACTCCAGCTCGCACCAGGTCGCCAGGCCCACGTACCAGTCCCGGTGCCGCCGCCGCAGCCGGGCCGCGTCGCCCATCGCCTCCAGCCAGTCGGTGCCGTACGCCCGGACCGTGTCGAGCATCCGGTAGCGCATTCCCGCCGGGGTCTCCTCGCGGGCCAGCACGGACTGCGCGAGCAGCGCCGAGAGCACGTCGAGGACGTCCCCGGCGGGCAGCCCGTCGCCGCTGCACACGTACTCGGCGGCCTCCAGGTCGAACGGCCCGGTGAACACCGACAGCCGTGCCCACAGCAGGCGCTCCTGAGGCGTGCACAGCTCATGGCTCCAGCCGATCGCCGTGCGCAGCGTCCGGTGCCGGGGGAGCGCGGTGCGGTCGCCGCCGGTCAGCAGCCGGAAGCGGTCGTCCAGCCGTTGCAGCACCTGCCCCGGCGACAGCGCGCCGAGCCGCCCCGCCGCCAGCTCGATCGCCAGCGGGATCCCGTCCAGGCGCCGGCACAGCTCACGCACCTCGCCCCGGTCCTCGGCGCCACCGGCGTCCTGCCGGCGCGGCACGTTCCGCTGCCTGGCCCGGACCGTCAGCAGTTCCACCGCCTCCTCCGGGCCCAGCGGCGCCAGCGGAACCAGCAGTTCCCCGGCCACGTCCAGCGGCCGGCGTCCCACCGCCAGCACCCTCAGCCCCGGGACGCGGCCCAGCAGGTCGGTCACCAGCGCGGCACAGGCGTCGACCAGGTGCTCGACCCCGTCCAGGAGCAGCAGCAGGTCCCGCTCGGCGAGATGCGTCAACAGGGTCTCGCGCGGCAGCCGGGTCGTGTGGTCGGTCAGCCCCAGCGCCTCCACGACCGCGTAGTCGACGAACTCCGCGTCCCGCACCGGTGCCAGCTCCACCCGCCACACCCCGTCCCGGGGTGCGCGCCGCGCGCCCGCCCGCGCGGCCAGCCGTGACTTGCCGACGCCGCCGGCCCCGGTGACGGTCACCAGCCGCCCGGCGTCCAGCACCCGGGCCAGCTCCGCGAGTTCCGTCCCTCTCCCCACGAAACTGTCGAGTTCCAGCGGGAGGTTGCCGTGCGGGACGCCGTCGCGCCGATGGTCTCGCATAAGACACGGAGCGTACTGAACCGTATTCACTCCGTACAATCGCTTCACGCAACTCGACCGGATCACGCCGCGCGCGGAAGGTAATCCGGTACGGAGCGCCGCGCGCGGCGCGATAGGCTCGGTGCACGACTTTCCCGATGTTCACGCACGTCTTTCAGGGAGCGGGTGCACACAGTGTCCGGTGGCGAGGTGGCCGGGATCCTGGTGGCCGTCTTCTGGGCGATCCTGGTCTCCTTCCTCGCCGTCGCTCTGGCGAGGCTGGCCCAGACGCTCAGGGCGACCACCAAGCTGGTGGCGGACGTGACCGACCAGGCCGTCCCGCTGCTGTCCGACGCCTCGTCGGCGGTGCGCTCCGCACAGACCCAGATCGACCGGGTCGACGCGATCGCCTCCGACGTCCAGGAGGTCACGTCGAACGCCTCCGCGCTGTCCACCACCGTGGCCTCCACCTTCGGCGGCCCGCTGGTCAAGGTCGCGGCGTTCGGATACGGCGTGCGCCGGGCACTCGGCGGTCGCAAGGACGACCGGCCCGCCGGGCCGGCCAGGGAGCGGCGCACCGTGATCGTGGGTCGTACGATCCCGGCCGCGCGGCGGACGAAGCGGAAGAAGGACTGATCCAGCGATGTTCCGCCGTACGTTCTGGTTCGGCACCGGCATGGCCGCCGGTGTCTGGGCCACCACCAAGGTCAACCGGAAGCTCAGGCAACTGACCCCCGAGAGCCTCGCCGCGACCGCGGCCAACAAGGCGCTCGACGCGGGCACCCGGCTCAAGGACCGAGCGGTCGGCTTCGCCCTCGACGTCCGCGACAACATGGCCCAGCGGGAGGCCGAACTGGACGACGCGCTCGGGCTGGGCGCCCCCGTCGACCCCGAACTCCCCGCACCCCGGCGCCACAACGCCATCGAGAACCGCGACAACCCGACGTATGTCGACAGGACGACGTACTCGTACAACCGGAATGAGGACCACTGATGGAGTCGGCCGAGATTCGTCGCCGCTGGTTGAGCTTCTTCGAGGAGCGCGGTCACACCGTCGTCCCTTCGGCGTCGCTCATCGCGGACGACCCGACTCTGCTGCTGGTTCCGGCCGGCATGGTGCCCTTCAAGCCCTACTTCCTGGGCGAGGTCAAGCCGCCCTTCGACCGCGCCACGAGCGTGCAGAAGTGCGTGCGCACGCCCGACATCGAAGAGGTCGGCAAGACCACGCGCCACGGCACGTTCTTCCAGATGTGCGGCAACTTCTCCTTCGGCGACTACTTCAAGGAAGGCGCCATCAAGTACGCCTGGGAGCTGCTCACCAGCCCCCAGGACAAGGGCGGTTACGGCCTCGACCCCGAGCGCCTGTGGATCACCGTCTACAAGGACGACGACGAGGCCGAGCGCATCTGGCACGACGTCGTGGGCGTGCCCGCCGAGCGCATCCAGCGCCTCGGCAAGAAGGACAACTACTGGTCCATGGGCGTCCCAGGCCCCTGCGGCCCCTGCTCCGAGATCAACTACGACCGCGGCCCCGAGTTCGGCGCCGAGGGCGGCCCCGCCGTCAACGACGAGCGGTACGTGGAGATCTGGAACCTCGTCTTCATGCAGTACGAGCGCGGCGAGGGGATCGGCAAGGAGGAGTTCGAGATCCTCGGCGAGCTGCCGAGCAAGAACATCGACACGGGCCTCGGCCTGGAGCGGCTCGCCATGATTCTGCAGGGCGTGCAGAACATGTACGAGATCGACACCTCCATGGCGGTCATCAACAAGGCCACCGAACTGACCGGCGTGGCCTACGGCGACGCCCACGGCTCGGACGTCTCCCTGCGCGTGGTCACCGACCACATGCGCACCTCCGTGATGCTCATCGGCGACGGCGTCACCCCCGGCAACGAGGGCCGCGGTTACGTGCTGCGCCGCATCATGCGCCGCGCCATCCGCAACATGCGGCTGCTCGGCGCCACCGGCCTGGTCGTCAAGGACCTGATCGACGTCGTGATCGCCATGATGGGGCAGCAGTACCCCGAGCTGATCACCGACCGGGAGCGGATCGAGAAGGTCGCGCTCGCCGAGGAGAACGCCTTCCTCAAGACGCTGAAGGCCGGCACCAACATCCTCGACACCGCCGTGAGCGACACCAAGGCCGGCGGTGGCACGGTGCTCGCCGGTGACAAGGCCTTCCTGCTCCACGACACCTGGGGCTTCCCGATCGACCTCACCCTGGAGATGGCCGCCGAGCAGGGCCTCTCCGTGGACGAGGACGGGTTCCGCCGCCTGATGAAGGAGCAGCGGGAGCGCGCCAAGGCCGACGCCCAGGCCAAGAAGACCGGGCACGCCGGCGCCGGCGCCTACCGGGCGATCGCCGACCAGGCCGGTGCCACCGACTTCGTCGGCTACAGCCACACCGAGAGCGAGTCCACGATCGTCGGCATCCTCGTCGACGGCGCCTCCTCCCCGGCCGCCACCGAGGGCGACGAGGTCGAGGTCGTCCTGGACCGCACCCCGTTCTACGCCGAGGGCGGCGGCCAGATCGGCGACACCGGCCGGATCCGGGTCGACACCGGCGCCGTGATCGAGATCCGGGACTGCCAGAAGCCGGTCCCGGGCGTGTACGTCCACAAGGGCGTCGTCCAGGTCGGCGAGGTCACCGTCGGTGCCAAGGCCCACGCCTCCATCGACGACCGGCGCCGCCACGCAATCGCCCGCGCCCACTCGGCCACCCACCTCACGCACCAGGCCCTGCGCGACGCCCTCGGCCCGACGGCCGCACAGGCCGGTTCCGAGAACCAGCCCGGCCGCTTCCGCTTCGACTTCGGTTCGCCCTCGGCCGTCCCGACGGCCGTGATGACCGACGTCGAGCAGAAGATCAACGAGGTGCTCTCGCGCGACCTGGACGTGCAGGCCGAGGTCATGGGCATCGACGAGGCCAGGAAGCAGGGCGCCATCGCCGAGTTCGGCGAGAAGTACGGCGAGCGGGTGCGGGTCGTCACCATCGGCGACTTCTCCAAGGAGCTGTGCGGCGGCACCCACGTCCACAACACCGCGCAGCTCGGCCTGGTCAAGCTGCTCGGCGAGTCCTCCATCGGCTCGGGTGTGCGCCGCATCGAGGCCCTGGTCGGTGTGGACGCCTACAACTTCCTCGCCCGTGAGCACACGGTCGTCGCCCAGCTCCAGGAGCTGATCAAGGGCCGTCCGGAGGAACTGCCGGAGAAGGTCTCCGCGATGCTCGGCAAGCTCAAGGACGCCGAGAAGGAGATCGAGAAGTTCCGCGCGGAGAAGGTCCTCCAGGCCGCCGCCGGACTCGCCGGGTCCGCCAAGGACGTGCGCGGCGTGGCCCTGGTGACCGGGCAGGTCCCGGACGGCACCACCGCCGACGACCTGCGCAAGCTGGTCCTCGACGTGCGCGGGCGCATCCAGGGCGGCCGGGCCGCGGTCGTGGCCCTGTTCACGACCGTCAACGGCAAGCCCCTGACGGTCATCGCCACCAACGACGCCGCCCGCGAGCGCGGCCTCAAGGCCGGCGACCTGGTGCGCACCGCCGCCAAGACCCTCGGCGGCGGCGGTGGTGGCAAGCCGGACGTCGCCCAGGGCGGCGGCCAGAACCCGGCCGCCATCGGCGACGCCGTGGACGCCGTCGAGCGCCTCGTGGCGGACACCGCCAAGTGAACGGCCCGGAGAACCCCCAGACGGGGGACCAGGCGGACGGCCCTGCCATGCGCCGCGGCCGCCGCCTGGCCGTCGACGTCGGGGACGCCCGTATCGGGGTCGCCTCCTGCGACCCCGACGGGATCCTCGCCACCCCGGTGGAGACCGTGCCCGGACGCGACGTCCCCGCCGCGCACCGCAGGCTCAGGCTGCTGGTGGGGGAGTACGAGCCGATCGAGGTCGTCGTCGGGCTGCCGCGCTCCCTCAAGGGGGGCGAGGGCCCGGCCGCGGTCAAGGTGCGGCGCTTCGCGCAGGAGCTGGCCCGGGGCATCGCGCCGGTGCCGGTCAGGCTCGTCGACGAGCGCATGACCACGGTGACCGCCAGCCAGGGGCTGCGCGCCTCGGGAGTGAAGTCCAAGAAGGGCCGGTCCGTCATCGACCAGGCCGCCGCTGTGATCATCCTCCAGCAGGCACTTGAATCCGAACGGGTGTCAGGCAGGCCACCCGGCGAGGGCGTCGAAGTGGTCATCTGATCGCGATACTGTAACGTTCCGCGCGATGCGGAGGCATTCGAACAGCCGCCGCACAGCAAGAGGCGGAACGGAAGCAGGCCCTCCAGTGCAGGCCCCGCCCACCGTCCCCTCGCGGCTCTAGGGGATCGATGACTGACTATGGCCGGGGCCCAGGCTCCGAACCGTGGCATCCGGAGGACCCGTTGTACGGGGACGGCGGATGGGGAGGACAGCAGGCCCCCGCGGGCCCGCAGTCCCCCTACGGCGGCCAGCCACAGCAGTATCCGGAGCAGCAGCATGCCCAGCAGCAGTACGGCGACTGGAGCGACGGCGGCGGCCAGTCCGCGTACGGCAGCCGGCCGCAGTACGACCAGTACGGGCGGCAGCACCCCGAGCCGCAGTACGACCAGTACGGTCAGCCGCAGTACGACCAGCGGCAGTATGACCAGCAGCAGTACGAACAGCAGTACGGCCAGCAGTACCCGCCCCAGGCACACCCCCAGCAGGGTTACGACAACGGCAACTGGGACACCGGCGCGCATCCCCACGCGCAGTACCCCGCCGACCCGTCGGACCCCTACGGCGGGCAGCCCGCCGGCTACCCCGCCGAGCAGCCCGACTTCTACGGCACGCCGGAGGCCTACCCGCCGCCGGAGCCGCCCGGCCGCCGGCGCACCGAGCCCGAGCCGCAGCGCACCGACTGGGACCCCGGACCCGACGAGGGCGAACACGCGTTCTTCGCCGGCCGGGACGGTGCCGACGACGACCCGGCGGACGGCGGGCGCGACGACCGCAGGGGCCGCGGCGGCAAGCCGAAGAAACGTCGCAGCGGATGTGCCTGCCTGGTGGTCTGCCTGGTGCTGGGCGGCGGCGTGACGGGCGTCGGCTATTTCGGCTACCAGTTCTACCAGGACCGTTTCGGGGCGGCCCCGAACTTCGCGGGCGACGGCAACGGCGAGGAAGTCACCGTCACCATCCCCAAGGGCGCGGGCGGCTCCACGATCGGCCAGGAGCTGAAGCGGCAGGGAGTGGTCAAGAGCGTCGACGCCTTCATCGCCGCCCAGCAGAGCAACCCCCGGGGCAAGAACATCCAGGACGGCGTGTACACGCTGCAGAAGGAGATGTCGGCCGAGAGCGCGGTCGAACTCCTGCTCAGTCCCGGCAGCCGCAGCAACCTGATCATCGCCGAGGGCAAGCGCAACGTCGACGTCTACAAGGTCATCGACAAGCGCCTCGGAGTGAAGGAAGGCACCACCGCCAAGGTCGCCAAGACCGAGTCGGAAAGCCTCGGCCTGCCCGACTGGGCGCTGAACCACAAGAACGTCAAGGACCCCCTGGAGGGCTTCCTCTACCCCTCAAGCTACTCGGCGGCCAAGGGCCAGAAGCCCGAGGACGTGCTCAAGCAGATGGTGTCCCGGGCCAAGGAGCGGTACGCGCGGATCGGCCTGGAGGAGAAGGCGCAGGGCCTCGGCCTCGAAGGTCCGTGGGAGCTGCTCACGGTCGCGAGCCTGTTGCAGGCGGAGGGCAAGACCCACGACGACTTCCGCAAGATGTCCGAGGTCATCTACAACCGGCTCAAGCCCACCAACACCGAGACGAACCAGAGGCTCCAGTTCGACTCGTCCTTCAACTACCTCAAGGGCCAGAGCAACATCAACATCAGCGAGTCCGAGATCAACAGCAACACGGACCCGTACAACACCTACACCAACAAGGGCCTGCCGCCCGGACCCATCGGCAACCCCGGCGAAGAGGCCCTGCAAGCCGCCCTGAACCCCACGAAGGACGGCTGGATCTACTTCGTGGCCACGGACGGCGTGGCCAAGACCGAGTTCGCCAAGACGCACGACGAGTTCTTGAAGCTGAAGGAAAAGTTCGATGCCAGCTCCGGCAACTGACCGTCGCCGGGCCGCCGTTCTCGGCTCCCCGATCGCCCACTCGCTCTCCCCGGTACTGCACCGCACCGCCTACGCGGAGCTGGGGCTGGCGGACTGGACGTACGAGAGCTTCGACGTCGACGAGGCGGCGCTGCCCGGCTTCTTCGAGGAGCTGGGGCCCGAGTGGGCGGGGCTGTCGCTGACCATGCCGCTCAAGCGGGCGGTCATCCCGCTGCTCGACGGCATCAGCGAGACGGCGGCCTCCGTGGACGCGGTCAACACCGTCGTCCTCACCGAGGACGGCCGCCGGACCGGTGACAACACCGACATCCCCGGCATGGTCGCCGCCCTGCGCGAACACGGCATCGAGAAGGTCGAGACCGCGGCGGTCCTGGGCGCCGGCGCCACCGCGTCCTCCGCGCTCGCCGCGCTGGCCCGGATCTGCACCGGCGAGATCGCCGTCTACGTCCGCAGCGCGGCGCGCGCCGCCGAGATGCGGGGCTGGGCGGAACGGCTCGACGTCGGTGTGCGCATCGCGGACTGGGCGGACGCCGCGGAGGCGCTGCGCGCCCCGCTGGTCGTGGCCACCACCCCGGCCGGCACCACCGACGCCCTCGCCGCGGCGGTCCCCGAGATGCCGGCCACCCTCTTCGACGTGCTCTACGACCCCTGGCCCACCGCCCTGGCCGCCCGCTGGTCGGCGTCCGGCGGCGCCGTCGTCAGCGGCCTCGACCTGCTCGTCCACCAGGCGGTCCTCCAGGTGGAGCTGATGACGGGCCGCGCCCCCGCCCCCCTCGCCGCCATGCGAAAAGCGGGAGAACGCGCGCTCGCGGACCGTTAAGATCCGTCCGGTTCCGCAGGGGGCGGAACGGGAGGGGAAAACGAACCATGGACACCGGTGTGCCGCTGGCCTCCGTCAAGACCCAGATCTTCGACGCCGTACTGGGCTTCCTGCCCGACTGGGTGCAGATCACGGTGCTCGCCCTGATCGTGCTCGCCGTCGTCGCGAGCTGGGTGATCAAGCTGAAGCGCAGGATCGACCGGCGCCGCGCACCGCGCGCCGGGCACCCCGTCGCCGCGCCGGCGCCGGCGCCGTACGCCCAGGGCAGCGGCGCCGATTACCTGGGGCCCTACGCGCCGCCGCGGCAGCGGCAGAGCGGCGCCGACTTCCTCGGCTCCTATGCCCCGGCGCGGGGGCAGGGGAACGGCCCCGCCTGACCGGCCCGGCGTCCGGCCAATGGACCGGCGGGCGGGGCGGACGGCCGGACGTGGGAGGATCGAAGGTGGCGGACCGGGGCCGCGCACCCGGTCGAGCCGTCGCCGTACGCGGAGAAGGCGCGTACGCAGGCATACCGGGGCGCGAGCACTGAGGAGCACCGTTGAGCAGGTTGCGCTGGCTGACCGCGGGGGAGTCCCACGGTCCCGCACTCGTCGCGACACTGGAGGGTCTGCCCGCCGGCGTGCCGATCACCACGGACATGGTGGCGGACCATCTGGCGAGGCGGCGGCTCGGCTATGGACGCGGTGCCCGGATGAAGTTCGAGCGCGACGAGGTCACCTTCCTCGGCGGCGTCCGGCACGGCCTCACGATGGGTTCCCCGGTCGCCGTGATGGTGGGCAACACCGAGTGGCCCAAGTGGGAGCAGGTCATGGCGGCCGATCCGGTGGACCCGGAGGTGCTGGCCGGCCTGGCGCGCAACGCCCCGCTGACCCGGCCCCGCCCCGGCCACGCCGACCTCGCGGGCATGCAGAAGTACGGTTTCGACGAGGCCCGGCCGATCCTGGAGCGTGCCTCCGCGCGGGAGACGGCCGCCCGCGTGGCGCTCGGCGCGGTGGCGCGGTCGTACCTCAAGGAGACGACCGGCGTCGAGATCGTCAGCCATGTCGTCGAGCTGGCCGCGGCGAAGGCACCCCACGGCGTGTACCCGACGCCGGCCGACGTCGAGAAGCTGGACGCCGACCCGGTGCGCTGCCTGGACGCGGACGCCTCGAAGGCGATGGTCGCCGAGATCGACCAGGCCCACAAGGACGGCGACACCCTCGGCGGCGTCGTCGAGATCCTCGCCTACGGCGTGCCGGTCGGCCTCGGCTCCCACGTCCACTGGGACCGCAAGCTCGACGCACGGCTCGCGGGAGCGCTCATGGGCATCCAGGCGATCAAGGGCGTCGAGATCGGCGACGGCTTCGAGCTGGCCCGAGTGCCCGGCTCCCGGGCCCATGACGAGATCGTGAACACGCCCGAGGGCATCCGCCGTGTCTCCGGCCGCTCCGGCGGCACCGAGGGCGGGCTCACCACCGGTGAGCTGCTGCGGGTGCGCGCCGCGATGAAGCCGATCGCGACCGTGCCGCGCGCTCTGAAGACCGTGGACGTGACCACCGGCGAGGCCACGCAGGCGCACCACCAGCGCTCCGACGTGTCCGCCGTGCCGGCCGCCGGAATCGTCGCCGAGGCCATGGTGGCCCTCGTGCTCGCGGACGCCGTCGCGGAGAAGTTCGGCGGCGACTCGGTCGCCGAGACCCGGCGCAACGTGACCTCGTACCTCGACGCCCTGGCCATCCGATGAGCGGGACCCCGCTGGTCGTCCTCGTCGGCCCGATGGGCGTGGGCAAGTCCACCGTCGGACAACTGCTCGCCGAGCGGCTCGGCGTGGGCTACCGGGACACCGACGAGGACATCGTCTCCGCCCAGGGGCGGAGCATCGCCGAGATCTTCGTGGACGAGGGCGAGGCCGTCTTCCGGGAGCTGGAGAAGAACGCCGTGCGTACGGCGCTCACCGGGCACGACGGCGTTCTCGCCCTCGGCGGCGGCGCGATCCTGGACGCGGACACGCGTGCGCTGCTCGCCGGGCAGCGGGTCGTCTACCTCTCCATGGACGTCGAGGAGGCCGTAAAGCGGACCGGCCTGAACGCCGCGCGTCCGCTGCTGGCGGTCAACCCGCGCAAGCAGTGGCGCGAACTGATGGAGGCCCGTCGGCACCTGTACGAGGAGGCGGCCACGGTCGTCGTGGCCACCGACGGCCGTACGCCCGAGGAAGTCACTCAAGCCGCTCTGGACGCACTGGAGTTGGCTGCAATTCCCGGGGGACGACCCCCGGACCCCCGGCCGGAGGAGGCTGTCGTGAACGATGTGACGAGGATCCGGATCGACGGCACCGCGGGTTCCGACCCCTACGAGGTCCTGGTGGGCCGTCAGCTCCTCGGCGAGCTGGGCGGCCTGATCGGCGACCGGGCCAAGCGGGTCGCGGTGATCCACCCCGAGGCGCTCGCCGAGACCGGTGACGCCCTGCGCGCCGACCTCGCCGAGCAGGGCTACGAGGCGATCGCCATCCAGGTGCCCAACGCCGAGGAGGCCAAGACCGCCGAGGTCGCCGCCTACTGCTGGAAGGCGCTCGGCCAGTCCGGGTTCACCCGCACCGACGTCATCATCGGCGTCGGCGGCGGCGCCAGCACCGACCTCGCCGGATTCGTGGCCGCGACCTGGCTGCGCGGGGTGCGCTGGATCGCCGTCCCCACCACCGTGCTGGCCATGGTGGACGCGGCCGTCGGCGGCAAGACCGGCATCAACACCGCCGAGGGCAAGAACCTCGTCGGCTCCTTCCACCCGCCGGCCGGCGTCCTGTGCGACCTGGCCGCCCTGGACTCCCTCCCGGTCAACGACTACGTCTCCGGGCTGGCCGAGGTCATCAAGGCCGGCTTCATCGCGGACCCGGTGATCCTGGACCTGATCGAGTCCGACCCGCAGGCCGCGCGCACCCCGGCCGGACCGCACACCGCCGAGCTGATCGTGCGGTCCATCAAGGTCAAGGCCGAGGTCGTCTCCTCCGACCTCAAGGAGGCCGGCCTCCGGGAGATCCTCAACTACGGTCACACTCTCGGCCACGCCATCGAGAAGAACGAGCGCTACAAGTGGCGGCACGGCGCCGCCGTCTCGGTCGGCATGCACTTCGCCGCCGAACTGGGCCGCCTCGCGGGCCGTCTGGACGACGCCACCGCCGACCGGCACCGCACCATCCTCCAAGCGGTCGGCCTGCCGCTGCACTACCGCCACGACCAGTGGCCCAAGCTCGTCGAGAACATGAAGGTCGACAAGAAGTCGCGCGGCGACCTGTTGCGCTTCATCGTCCTGGACGGCCTCGCCAAGCCCACCGTGCTGGAGGGCCCCGACCCCGCCGTCCTCCTCGCCGCCTACGGCGAGGTGGGCGAGTAGTACCCCGGTGCACCATCCGTCCGATTCGCCTCCCGCGACGGGCACTTGGTGCCGCCCCCGGCCGTTCACCAAAGGACGGCCGGGGGCGGTACCGTTCGGTAGCACGCGGGGCCCCCGTCCCGCTGTCAGCGCTCATCACCTGTACGAGACGGAGTGGCACCGGATGCAGCACCCCGTGGGTTCGCCGCTGCCGCCGCCCCACCAGCCGGGGCACGGACCGGCCGTCGGCTGGTCCCCGGCCGCACACCACCCGGGTCCGCACCAGGGGCCCGCCCCCGTGCCGCCGCCCCAGGCGCCGGAGTACCCGATGCGGGCCCCCGGCCCCGCGGCCCCGCCGCAGACGGCGGCGCCGCAACCGGCCCCCGGCCCGGCACCGGGTGCGCACCCGCCGGCCCCCGCCCCGCCCGTGCCGGACACCACCGGCCACGTACGGCTGCCGCCCGGCGGCCCCGTCGCCGTGCCCAGCGTGCCCCCCGCGATGGCCGCCGCACCCGACTCCACCACGACCACCCTGGCGGTCCTGCTCATCGGTCCCGCCGGAGCCGGCAAGACCAGCGTCGCCAAGTACTGGGCGGACCACCGCCGGGTCCCCACCGCGCACATCAGCCTCGACGACGTCCGCGAATGGGTCCGCTCCGGCTTCGCCGACCCCCAGACCGGGTGGAACGAGCACTCGGAGGCGCAGTACCGCCTCGCCCGCCGCACCTGCGGCTTCTCCGCGCGCAACTTCCTCGCCAACGGCATCTCCTGCATCCTCGACGACGCGGTCTTCCCGGACCGCCCGGTCGTCGGCCTCGGCGGCTGGAAGCGGCACGTGGGGCCCGGCCTGCTCCCGGTCGTCCTGCTGCCGGGCCTGGACATCGTCCTGGAACGCAACGCCGAACGCAGCGGCAACAGGCGCCTCACCGACGAGGAGGTCGCCCGCATCCACGGCCGCATGGCCGGCTGGTACGGCTCCGGCCTCCCCATCATCGACAACTCCCAACTCGACGTCCCCGAAACAGCCCAGGTCCTGAACGAGGTCCTGTCCCGCTCCATAGCAAGCCCGCCGAGCTGGTAAACGCCGCTCAGCACAGCGCCCCAAAGGGGCGCGGGGCTGTATCTATATGCGGCTCCGCCGCGGGGCGCGACAAGCCCCCACCGACCGTCAGCCGCGACACAACAACCACCCCCACCCCCGTAGGCGCCCCGCACCTCCCCACTCGGCCTCTCCCAGGCGGCGCCCCCGCAGCGGAGCCCATACGCTCGGGGCATGTCAGAGGTGTACGCGGCCCGCCGGACGCGCCTACGGGAACGCTGCAACGCGGGCGGCAGCGCGGCGGCGCTCGTCTCCCGGCCCGCCAACGTGCGCTATCTCGCGGGCGCCGCCCCGCACGGCGCCGTGCTGCTCCTCGGCAAGACCGAGGACCTGCTGGTCTGCTCCGGACCGCCGGACGACCGGCCGGCCCGGGCCAGGCCCGACGATTCGCTGCCGGTGCGGGCCCTTCCGGGACCGGGCGGCGACCCCGCCGTCGCGGCGACCGGCTTCGCCGCGACCCAGGGCGCCGAGTCCCTCGCCACCGAGGACCACCACCTCACCGTCGTCCGGCACCGCGCCATGCGCTCCGTCGCACCCCGGCTGCGCCTGACCGACCTGGGCCAGGCGGTCGAGCAGCTCCGGGTGGTCAAGGACGAGGAGGAGATCTCCTGCCTGCGCATCGGCGCCGAGATCGCCGACCAGGCGCTCGGTGAACTCCTGGAGTCCATCCTGGTCGGCCGCACCGAACGGCATCTCGCCCTGGAGCTGGAGCGCCGCCTGGTCGACCACGGCGCCGACGGCCCCGCCTTCCCCACCTCCGTGGGCACCGGCCCGAACTCGGGGCGCCGCGGCCACCGCCCCACCGACCGGCGCGTGGAGGAGGGCGACTTCCTCTCGGTCTGCCTGGGCGCGACCTACCGCGGCTACCGCTGCGAGATCGGGCGTACGTTCGTCATCGGCACCTCGCCGGCCGACTGGCAGATCGAGCTGTACGACCTCGTCTTCTCCGCCCAGCGGGCCGGACGGGAGGCGCTCGCACCCGGTGCCGCCTGCCGTGACGTGGACCGCGCCGCCCGCCAGGCACTGGACTCGGCGGGGTACGGTGAGCACCTCCCGGCGCTCACCGGTCACGGTGTCGGACTCGAAATCGACGAGGACCCGCAGTTGGCTCCTGCGGCCATGGGTAAACTGGACGCTTGTGTGCCGGTCACCGTCGAACCGGGGGTCCACCTCCCGGGCCGGGGCGGGGTCCGGATCGATGACACGCTCGTCGTGCGCCCCGGGGCGGACGGCGGACCCGAGCTACTCACCATCACGACCAAGGAGCTGCTCGCGCTCTAGCCTCGCGCTTGTGCGTACGCTCCGGGGTCGTCCACGTCAGTCCAGTCCAGGAGATTCCGCAACCGTGGCTTCCACGAACGACCTCAAGAACGGCATGGTGCTCAAGCTCGAAGGCGGCCAGCTCTGGTCCGTCGTCGAGTTCCAGCACGTCAAGCCCGGCAAGGGCCCGGCCTTCGTGCGCACCAAGCTCAAGAACGTGCTTTCCGGCAAGGTCGTCGACAAGACCTTCAACGCCGGCGTCAAGGTCGAGACGGCCACTGTCGACAAGCGTGACATGCAGTTCTCGTACATGGACGGCGACTACTTCGTCTTCATGGACATGGAGACCTACGACCAGCTGCACGTCGACCGCAAGGCCGTCGGCGACGCCGCCAACTTCCTGGTGGAGGGCTTCACCGCCACCGTCGCGCAGCACGAGGGCGAGGTGCTCTTCGTCGAGCTGCCCGCCGCCGTCGAGCTGACCATCCAGGAGACCGAGCCGGGCGTCCAGGGCGACCGCTCCACCGGTGGCACCAAGCCCGCCATCCTGGAGACCGGTCACCAGATCAACGTCCCGCTCTTCATCACCACCGGTGAGAAGATCAAGGTCGACACCCGTTCGAGCGACTACCTCGGCCGGGTGAACAGCTAACCGTGGCTGCTCGCAACACGGCCCGCAAGCGCGCGTTCCAGATCCTCTTCGAGGGCGACCAGCGCGGCACCGACGTCCTGACGGTGCTCGCCGACTGGGTCCGGCACTCCCGGGCCGACACCCGGCAGCCGCCGGTGAGCGAGTACACGATGGAGCTGGTCGAGGGCTACGCCGCCCACGCCGAGCGCATCGACGAGCTGATCGCCCAGTACGCGGTCGGCTGGACGCTCGACCGGATGCCGGTCGTCGACCGCAACATCCTGCGCCTGGGCGCGTACGAACTGGTCTGGGTCGACGCGACCCCGGACGCCGTCGTCCTGGATGAGATGGTGCAGCTGGCGAAGGAGTTCTCCACGGACGACTCGCCCGCGTTCGTCAACGGCCTGCTCGGCCGACTGAAGGACCTGAAGTCCTCGCTGCGCCGCGAATAGCTCCGCAGGTGTCGCGGGGACGCGGCGCCAGGGGGTGCGGTGGGAGGGCGGCTGCGGGTAGTCCGTGGCTGGTCGCGCCCACGCGGCGGTAGCCGCAAGGTCGACACAGCCCCGCGCCCCTGGGTGCGCTGAGACCCAGGACGTGACAAAGCCGCCGGGGGGGGGCGGACCCGGCGCTGAAGCCCGCCCCCCCCCGCCCGCTCATGCCGC
>NZ_JBHXNW010000004.1:61907-120248 GCF_042717365.1 Streptomyces sp. NPDC058534 | reverse complement strand
TTCTGTCTACTCTCTCTCGCCGCCCCACCCGGGCGGGCGCCCCCCCCACCCCGGCGGCACGTTTCTGCGGAGGCGTGTGCGGCTCAGAGCTCGTCGTGGGACGCCACCGCGCGACGCGCGTCCGCGTCCAGGACACCCCAGCTGATCAGCTGCTCGGTCAGGACCGAGGGCGACTGGTCGTAGATGACGGCGAGGGTGCGCAGGTCGTCCTGGCGGATCGAGAGCACCTTGCCGTTGTAGTCACCGCGCTGGGACTGGATCGTGGCCGCGTACCGCTGGAGCGGGCCCGCCTTCTCGGCCGGCACCGTGGCCAGCCGCTCCAGGTCCAGGACCAGCTTCGGCGGCGGCTCGGCGGCACCGCCCGGGGTGGTGCCCGGCAGCAGCTCCTGCACGGGAACGCCGTAGAAGTCCGCCAACTCGGCGAGGCGCTGCACGGTCACGGCACGGTCGCCGCGCTCGTACGAACCGACCACGACGGCCTTCCAGCGGCCCTGGGACTTCTCCTCGACACCGTGGAGGGAAAGGCCCTGCTGGGTGCGGATGGCCCGGAGCTTGGCCCCGAGCTGTTTGGCGTATTCGCTGGACATATGGCTCCCCGGACAAGGTGTCGACGCGGCCGGCTCTGAATGTCGGCTCGCGCGGCTGGTAACTCACTGTGAGGTTACGCAGCGTTACTCTCCTGCGTCAAGCCGAATGGGCCGCACCGACCCTTCCGTGGTATCCGCGATCTACTGCTCCGAGCGGGTGACGCGAGTGCGGCAGAAGAGTGACAGGTGGCGTCAGGGGTGCCGCCTACGCGGTTGGCTGTGCCTGCTACCGTAGGTGGCGCATATCCGACGTCCTTTAAGATCCGTCCTGTGAGGCGGAGAAGGGGGTCCGTTTCTCATGGACAAGCAGGACACGCAGGACACGCACCAGGACGCACGGCCCGTCCTGGAAGGGCCCGACATCGCGCGGGTCCTGACCCGCATCGCCCACGAGATCGTCGAGCGCGCCAAGGGCGCCGACGACGTGGTGCTCCTCGGCATCCCGACCCGGGGCGTCTTCCTCGCCCGGCGGCTCGCCGACAAGCTGGAGCAGATCACCGAACGCAAGATGCCGGTCGGCTCGCTCGACATCACCATGTACCGCGACGACCTGCGCATGCACCCGCCGCGCGCCCTGGCCCGCACCGAGATCCCCGGTGACGGCATCGACGGCCGACTGGTCGTCCTCGTCGACGACGTGCTCTTCTCCGGCCGCACCATCCGGGCCGCCCTCGACGCGCTCAACGACATCGGCCGCCCGCGCGCGGTGCAGCTCGCGGTCCTCGTCGACCGGGGCCACCGCGAACTGCCCATCCGCGCCGACTACGTCGGCAAGAACCTCCCGACGTCGCTGCGGGAGACGGTCAAGGTCCAGCTCGCCGAGGAGGACGGTCGCGACACCGTGCTGCTCGGTGCCAAGCCGGCCGCCCCGGGCGCCCACCCCTAGCGCTGCGCGTACGCACCCAGCCGTGCCGTACGCCCCCTCGGCGCGCCCCCGCGCGTGCCGGGCCGCCCGAATTATCCCGCTCTTCCGCATGACTCGCCCTACGGAGCCTGACAGATGCAGCGTCATCTCATCTCGGCCGCCGACCTCACCCGCGACGACGCCGTCCTGATCCTCGACACCGCCGAGGAGATGGCCCGGGTAGCGGACCGGCCGATCAAGAAACTGCCGACCCTGCGCGGCCGTACCGTCGTCAACCTCTTCTTCGAGGACTCCACCCGGACCCGGATCTCCTTCGAGGCCGCCGAGAAGCGCCTGTCCGCGGACGTCATCAACTTCACCGCCAAGGGATCCAGCGTCTCCAAGGGCGAGTCCCTGAAGGACACCGCCCAGACCCTGGAGGCCATGGGCGTCGACGCGGTCGTCATCCGGCACGCCGCCTCCGGCGCCCCGTACCGCCTGGCCACCTCCGGCTGGATCGACGCCGCCGTGGTCAACGCGGGCGACGGCACCCACCAGCACCCCACCCAGGCCCTCCTCGACGCCTTCACGATGCGCCGCCGCCTGGTCGGCCGCGACGCCGGCCTCGGCAAGGACCTGGACGGCCGCCGGATCACCCTCGTCGGCGACATCCTGCACAGCAGGGTCGCCCGCTCCAACGTCGACCTGCTGCACACCCTCGGCGCCGAGGTCACCCTCGTCGCCCCGCCCACCCTGCTGCCGGTCGGCGTCGAGACCTGGCCCTGCGAGGTCTCCTACGACCTCGACTCGACGCTCCCCAAGTCCGACGCGGTGATGCTGCTGCGCGTGCAGCGCGAACGCATGAACGCCGCGTTCTTCCCGACCGAGCGCGAGTACTCCCGCCGCTACGGTCTCGACGGCGAACGCATGGCGAAGATGCCCGACCACGCCATCGTGATGCACCCCGGCCCGATGGTCCGCGGCATGGAGATCACCGCCGAGGTCGCCGACTCCGACCGCTGCACCGTCGTCGAGCAGGTCACCAACGGCGTCTCCATCCGGATGGCCGTCCTGTACCTGCTGCTCGGCGGCAACGAGCCCGCCGTCACCCACGCCCGCACCACCGAGGAGAAGTAAGACAGATGAGCAAGATCCTGATCCGCGGTGCGAAGGTGCTCGGTGGCGAGCCGCAGGACGTGCTGATCGACGGCACCGTCATCGAGGAGGTCGGCCAGAACCTGTCCGCCGAGGGCGCCGAGGTCGTCGAGGCCGGTGGCAAGGTGCTCCTGCCGGGCCTGGTCGACCTCCACACCCACCTGCGCGAGCCCGGCCGCGAGGACTCCGAGACCGTCCTGACCGGCACCCGCGCGGCGGCGAGCGGCGGCTACACCAACGTCTTCGCCATGGCCAACACCTTCCCGGTCGCCGACACCGCCGGCGTCGTCGAGCAGGTCTGGCGGCTCGGCCAGGAGTCCGGCTACTGCGACGTGCAGCCCATCGGCGCCGTGACCGTGGGCCTGGAGGGTGCCAAGCTCGCCGAGCTGGGCGCCATGCACGAGTCCGCGGCCGGCGTCACCGTCTTCTCCGACGACGGCAAGTGCGTCCACGACGCCGTGATCATGCGCCGCGCCCTGGAGTACGTGAAGGCCTTCAACGGCGTCGTTGCCCAGCACGCCCAGGAGCCCCGCCTCACCGAGGGCGCCCAGATGAACGAGGGTGTCGTCTCCGCCGAGCTGGGCCTCGGCGGCTGGCCCGCGGTCGCCGAGGAGTCGGTCATCGCGCGGGACGTGCTGCTCGCCGAGCACGTCGGCTCCCGCGTCCACATCTGCCATCTGTCGACCGCCGGGTCCGTCGAGATCGTCCGCTGGGCCAAGTCCCGCGGCATCGACGTCACCGCCGAGGTCACCCCGCACCACCTGCTCCTCACCGACGAGCTGGTCCGGTCGTACAACCCGGTCTACAAGGTGAACCCGCCGCTGCGCACCGAGCGTGACGTCCTGGCGCTGCGCGAGGCGCTCGCCGACGGCACCATCGACATCGTCGCCACCGACCACGCCCCGCACCCGCACGAGGACAAGGACTGCGAGTGGGCCGCCGCCGCCATGGGGATGGTGGGCCTGGAGACCGCGCTGTCGGTGGTCCAGGAGACCATGGTGGAAACGGGCCTGCTGGACTGGGCCGGCGTCGCCGACCGGATGTCCGTCAAGCCCGCGCAGATCGGACAGGCCACCGGACACGGCCGTCCCGTCTCGGCTGGTGAGCCCGCCAACCTCACCCTCGTCGACACGGAATACCGTGGCCAGGTGGACCCCGCGGGCTTCGCCTCGCGCAGCCGCAACACCCCGTACGAGGGTCGTGAGCTGCCGGGCCGTGTGACGCACACGTGGCTGCGGGGCAAGGCCACGCTCGTCGACGGGAAGCTCACGTGACATCTGTAGCACCGGTAATCCTGCTGGCCGCCGGGAAGGAATCGGCGGAAGTGACCGACTGGGCCGCCCGCATCGGCTGGGTCGTCGGCCTCGGACTGTTCGTCACGCTCGTCTACTGGCTGATGCGCGAGGGCTGGAAGTGGCGCGGCACCCTCCAGGGCGACCTCCCGGAGCTGCCCAGCGCGCCGGACGACCCCGGCCCGGCGAAACTGGTACTGAGCGGCCGCTACCACGGCTCCACCACCGCCGGGCAGTGGCTGGACCGCATCGTGGCGCACGGCCTGGGCACCCGCAGCCGGGTCGAGCTCACCCTGACGGACGCGGGACTGGACGTCGTACGCCCCGGCGCGGCCGACTTCTTCGTCCCCGTCGCCGCACTGCGCGAGGCCCGGCTCGACAAGGGCATCGCCGGCAAGGTCCTCACCGAGGGCGGGCTGCTCGTCGTCACCTGGGCGCACGGCGACAAGCTGATCGACTCCGGCTTCCGCTCCGACCACGCGGCCGAGCACAACGAGTGGGTCGAAACACTGAACGACATGATCAACAAAACGGAAACGGAAGGCGCACGATGACGACCTCCACCAGGGGAGTTGACAGGACTCCCGCCGTACTCGTCCTGGAGGACGGCCGGACCTTCCGCGGCCGCGCCTACGGGGCCGTGGGGGCCACCTTCGGCGAAGCCGTGTTCTCCACCGGCATGACCGGCTACCAGGAGACCCTCACCGACCCGTCGTACCACCGCCAGGTCGTCGTCATGACCGCCCCGCACATCGGGAACACGGGGATCAACGACGAGGACATGGAGTCCAAGAAGATCTGGGTCGCCGGCTACGTCGTCCGCGACCCCGCGCGCGTGCCCTCCAACTGGCGCTCCACCCGCTCGCTCGACGACGAACTGGCCGCCCAGGGCGTCGTCGGCATCTCCGGCATCGACACCCGCGCCCTCACCCGCCACCTGCGCGAGCGCGGCGCCATGCGGGTCGGCATCTTCTCCGGCAACGCGCTGCCCGACGAGGGCACCATGCTCGCCGAGGTCCGCCAGGCCCCCGAGATGAGCGGCGCCGACCTCTCCGCCGAGGTCGCCACCACGGAGGCGTACGTCGTCCCGGCGATCGGCGCCGACGGCGAAGCCGTCCCGATCGGTACCGCGAAGTACACCGTCGCCGCCGTCGACCTCGGCATCAAGGGCATGACCCCGCACCGCATGGCCGAGCGCGGCATCGAGGTGCACGTTCTGCCCGCCACGGCCACCGTCGAGGACGTCTACGCCGTCAACCCGGACGGCGTGTTCTTCTCCAACGGCCCCGGCGACCCGGCCACCGCCGACCACCCGGTCTCCGTGATGCGGGGCGTCCTGGAGCGCGGCACCCCGCTCTTCGGCATCTGCTTCGGCAACCAGATCCTGGGCCGCGCGCTCGGCTTCGGCACCTTCAAGCTGAAGTACGGCCACCGCGGCATCAACCAGCCGGTGCAGGACCGTACGACCGGCAAGGTCGAGGTCACCGCGCACAACCACGGCTTCGCCGTCGACGCCCCGCTCGACCAGGTCTCCGACACCCCCTACGGCCGCGCCGAGGTCTCCCACGTCTGCCTCAACGACAACGTGGTGGAGGGCCTCCAGCTCCTCGACCGGCCGGCCTTCAGCGTCCAGTACCACCCCGAAGCGGCGGCCGGCCCGCACGACGCCGCCTACCTGTTCGACCGCTTCACGTCTTTGATGAGCACCGTCATGGAGGGCCAGCGTGCCTAAGCGCACCGATATCCAGTCCGTCCTGGTCATCGGCTCCGGCCCGATCGTCATCGGCCAGGCCGCCGAGTTCGACTACTCCGGCACCCAGGCGTGCCGCGTACTCAAGGCCGAGGGCCTGCGCGTCGTCCTGGTGAACTCCAACCCGGCGACGATCATGACCGACCCGGAGATCGCCGACGCCACCTACGTCGAGCCGATCACCCCCGAGTTCGTCGAGAAGATCATCGCCAAGGAGCGCCCCGACGCGCTGCTGCCCACGCTCGGCGGCCAGACCGCCCTCAACACCGCGATCTCCATGCACGACCAGGGCGTGCTGGAGAAGTACGGCGTCGAACTGATCGGCGCCAACGTCGAGGCGATCAACAAGGGCGAGGACCGCGACCTCTTCAAGGACGTCGTCGAGGAGGTCCGCAAGAAGATCGGGCACGGCGAGTCCGCCCGCTCCGTGATCTGCCACTCCATGGACGACGTCCTGGCCGGCGTCGACACCCTCGGCGGCTACCCGGTCGTCGTCCGCCCCTCCTTCACCATGGGCGGCGCCGGCTCCGGCTTCGCCCACGACGAGGAGGAACTGCGCCGCATCGCCGGACAGGGCCTCACCCTCTCGCCGACCACCGAGGTGCTCCTGGAGGAGTCCATCCTCGGCTGGAAGGAGTACGAGCTGGAGCTGATGCGCGACAAGCACGACAACGTCGTGGTCGTCTGCTCCATCGAGAACTTCGACCCCATGGGTGTGCACACCGGCGACTCGATCACCGTCGCGCCCGCGATGACACTGACCGACCGCGAGTACCAGGTGCTGCGCGACGTCGGCATCGCGATCATCCGCGAGGTCGGTGTCGACACCGGCGGCTGCAACATCCAGTTCGCGGTGGACCCCGAGGACGGTCGCGTGATCGTCATCGAGATGAACCCGCGCGTGTCGCGTTCCTCGGCGCTCGCCTCCAAGGCGACCGGCTTCCCGATCGCCAAGATCGCCGCCAAGCTGGCCGTCGGCTACACGCTCGACGAGATCCCGAACGACATCACGCGCGAGACCCCGGCCTCCTTCGAGCCGACCCTCGACTACGTGGTCGTCAAGGCCCCGCGCTTCGCCTTCGAGAAGTTCCCGCAGGCCGACTCCACCCTCACCACCACCATGAAGTCGGTCGGCGAGGCCATGGCCATCGGCCGCAACTTCACCGAGGCCTTCCAGAAGGCGCTGCGCTCGCTGGAGAAGAAGGACAGCCAGTTCGCCTTCGTCGGCGAGACGGGTGACAAGGCCGAGCTGCTGCGCGAGGCCGTCCGGCCCACCGACGGCCGCATCAACCTGGTCATGCAGGCCATCCGCGCGGGCGCCACGCCCGAGGAGATCTTCGAGTACACGAAGATCGACCCCTGGTTCGTCGACCAGCTCTTCCTCATCAAGGAGATCGCCGACGAGCTGGCCGCGGCGCCCGAGCTGACCCCCGACCTGCTCGCCGAGGCCAAGCGGCACGGCTTCTCCGACCAGCAGATCGGTGAGATCCGCGGCCTGCGCGAGGACGTCGTCCGCGAGGTCCGCCACGCGCTCGGCATCCGGCCCGTCTACAAGACGGTCGACACCTGCGCAGCCGAGTTCGCCGCGAAGACGCCGTACTTCTACTCCTCCTACGACGAGGAGACCGAGGTCGCGCGACGCGAGAAGCCGGCCGTCATCATCCTTGGCTCCGGCCCGAACCGCATCGGCCAGGGCATCGAGTTCGACTACTCCTGCGTCCACGCCTCCTTCGCGCTCAGCGCCGCCGGGTACGAGACCGTGATGGTCAACTGCAACCCGGAGACCGTCTCCACCGACTACGACACCTCCGACCGGCTGTACTTCGAGCCGCTCACCCTGGAGGACGTCCTGGAGATCGTCCACGCGGAGCAGCAGGCCGGCCCCGTCGCGGGCGTGATCGTCCAGCTCGGCGGCCAGACCCCGCTCGGCCTGTCGCAGGCGCTCAAGGACAACGGCGTGCCGGTCGTCGGCACCTCGCCCGAGGCCATCCACGCCGCCGAGGACCGGGGCGCCTTCGGCCGGGTCCTGGCCGAGGCCGGCCTGCCCGCCCCCAAGCACGGCACCGCCACCACCTTCGCGGAGGCCAAGGGCATCGCCGACGAGATCGGCTACCCGGTCCTGGTACGCCCCTCCTACGTCCTCGGCGGACGCGGCATGGAGATCGTCTACGACGAGACCCGCCTGGAGGCGTACATCGCCGAGTCGACCGAGATCAGCCCCTCCCGGCCGGTCCTCGTCGACCGCTTCCTGGATGACGCGATCGAGATCGACGTCGACGCGCTGTACGACGGTGAGGAGCTGTACCTCGGCGGCGTCATGGAGCACATCGAGGAGGCCGGCATCCACTCCGGCGACTCGGCGTGCGCCCTGCCCCCGATCACGCTCGGCGGCTTCGACATCAAGCGGCTGCGCGCCTCCACCGAGGGCATCGCCAAGGGCGTCGGCGTGCGCGGCCTGATCAACATCCAGTTCGCGCTGGCCGGCGACATCCTGTACGTCCTGGAGGCCAACCCGCGCGCCTCCCGCACGGTCCCCTTCACCTCCAAGGCGACCGCGGTGCCGCTGGCCAAGGCCGCCGCCCGCATCTCGCTCGGTGCCACCATCGCCGAGCTGCGCGCCGAGGGCCTGCTCCCGGCCACCGGCGACGGCGGCGAGCTGCCGCTGGACGCGCCGATCTCCGTCAAGGAGGCCGTGATGCCGTGGTCCCGCTTCCGGGACATCCACGGCCGCGGCGTCGACACGGTGCTCGGCCCGGAGATGCGCTCCACCGGCGAGGTCATGGGCATCGACTCCGTCTTCGGCACGGCCTACGCCAAGTCGCAGGCGGGCGCGTACGGGCCGCTGCCCACCAAGGGCCGCGCCTTCATCTCGGTCGCCAACCGGGACAAGCGCTCGATGATCTTCCCGGCCCGCGAGCTGGTCGCCCACGGCTTCGAGCTGATGGCCACCTCCGGCACCGCCGAGGTCCTCAAGCGCAACGGCATCAACGCCACCGTCGTGCGCAAGCAGTCCGAGGGCACCGGTCCAGGCGGTGAGAAGACCATCGTCCAGCTCATCCACGACGGCGCGGTCGACCTCATCGTCAACACCCCGTACGGCACCGGCGGCCGCCTCGACGGCTATGACATCCGTACGGCGGCCGTGGCCCGCTCCGTGCCCTGCCTGACGACCGTCCAGGCGCTGGCGGCGGC
Organism: Streptomyces sp. NPDC058534; assembly: GCF_042717365.1. Lineage (NCBI taxonomy): Bacteria > Bacillati > Actinomycetota > Actinomycetes > Kitasatosporales > Streptomycetaceae > Streptomyces > Streptomyces sp. NPDC058534. The sequence goes on along the minus strand of NZ_JBHXNW010000004.1, from coordinate 111,428 downwards.
GGTCCAGGGCATCGACGCTCTCAACCATGGCGACGTGGGAGTGCGCTCGCTCCAGGAACACGCGGAATTCCTGACCGCGGCCCGCGACTAGCGGCCCCGAGGGGGACACCGGAAACGGTGTCCCCCTCTTCATGAGCCCGACCGTCTCCAGAGGCGTCACGAGGACACATGTACACGATCTTCTTCAAGCTCTTCTTCTCCCGCATGGACCCGGAGCAGGCCCACCACCTGGCCTTCCGCTGGATCCGCCGGGCCGCCCGCGTCCCCGTGCTGCGCACCTTCGTCGCCGCCGCGCTCGCGCCCCGTCACAAGGAACTGCGCACCGAGGCCCTGGGCCTGCGCATGCACGGGCCCTTCGGGCTCGCCGCCGGCTTCGACAAGAACGCCATCGCCGTCGACGGCATGGCGATGCTCGGCTTCGACCACGTCGAGATCGGCACCGTGACCGGGGAGCCGCAGCCCGGCAACCCCAAGAAGCGGCTGTTCCGGCTGGTCGGCGACCGGGCGCTGATCAACCGCATGGGCTTCAACAACGACGGCTCGCTGGCCGTGGCCGCCCGCCTGGCCTCCCGCACGCCGGTCTTCCGGACCGTCGTGGGCGTCAACATCGGCAAGACGAAGACCGTCCCCGAGGAGGAGGCCGTCGGCGACTACGTGAAGTCCGCCGAGCGGCTCGCCCCGCACGCCGACTACCTGGTCGTCAATGTCTCCTCCCCGAACACGCCCGGCCTGCGCAACCTCCAGGCCACCGAGGCGCTGCGTCCGCTCCTGACGGCGGTCCGCGAGGCCGCCGACCGCGCGGTCACCGCACGGCGCGTCCCGCTCCTGGTGAAGATCGCGCCGGACCTCGCCGACGTGGACGTGGACGCGGTCGCCGACCTGGCCGTGGAGCTGGGCCTGGACGGGATCATCGCCACCAACACCACCATCGCCCGGGAGGGCCTGGGCCTGACGTCCTCACCCGTCCTCGTGCGGGAGGCCGGCGGCCTGTCCGGCGCGCCCCTCAAGGCACGCTCCCTGGAGGTCCTGCGCCGCCTGTACGCGCGCGTGGGCGACCGGATCACCCTGGTGGGCGTCGGCGGCGTGGAGTACGCCGAGGACGCCTGGCAGCGCATCCTGGCGGGCGCCACGCTGGTCCAGGGCTACAGCGCGTTCATCTACGAGGGCCCGTTTTACGCTCGCGACCTCCACAAGGGGCTCGCCGCGCGGCTGCGGCAGAGCCCCTATGCCACCCTCGCCGACGCGGTCGGCGCCGACGTGAGGAAGCCCCGGTGACCAGCATGACGGTACTCGAACCCTTCGGCGCCCGGCTGCGCCGCGCCATGGACGAGCGCGGCCCGCTGTGCGTCGGTATCGATCCGCACGCCTCCCTGCTCGCCGAGTGGGGCCTGAACGACGACGTGGCCGGCCTGGAGCGCTTCAGCCGCACCGTCGTGGAGGCGGTGGCCGACCGGGTGGCCGTCCTCAAGCCGCAGAGCGCCTTCTTCGAGCGCTTCGGCTCGCGCGGCGTCGCCGTCCTGGAGAAGTCCGTCGAGGAGGCGCGGGCGGCCGGCGCGCTCGTCGTCATGGACGCCAAGCGCGGCGACATCGGCTCGACCATGGCCGCCTACGCGGAGTCCTTCCTGCACAAGGACGCGCCGCTGTTCTCGGACGCGCTGACGGTCTCGCCCTACCTCGGCTACGGCTCCCTGAAGCCGGCCGTCGACCTGGCGCGCGAGAGCGGTGCCGGCCTGTTCGTGCTGGCGCTGACCTCGAATCCGGAGGGCGGCGAGGTCCAGCATGCGGTCCGGCCCGACGGGCGGAGCGTGGGGGCGACGATGCTGGCGCACCTCGCCGCCGAGAACGCGGGGGAGGAGCCGCTCGGCTCCTTCGGCGCGGTGGTCGGCGCCACCCTCGGCGACCTGTCGTCGTACGACCTGGACGTCAACGGACCGCTGCTGGCACCCGGCATCGGCGCCCAGGGAGCGACCCCGGCGGACCTGCCCCGGGTGTTCGGGGCGGCGGTGCGCAACGTGGTGCCGAATGTCAGCCGGGGTGTGCTTCGTCACGGTCCGGACGCGACCGCGCTGCGTACGGCCACGGACCGCTTCGCCGACGAGGTCAGGACCGCTTTGGCGGCGGTCTAGGACGTCCAGACCTTGGATACATCCTCAAATCCGAGGCATTATGTCCTAAATGTCTGGCCTGACGGAGGCTGACCAGGACTTTTCCGCTGTTCTCGCTGACTCTGGCGGACTTGACCGCTAGTCTCCGTCGAGAGTCGGCGGGCAAGCGTGTTGCTCGTGGCTCCCCAGGTGTGGGGCGACTAGGTTCCTCACCGGTCCGTATCCGACAGTTCGACATCCGAGGTGACGTAGGCGTGGCTCTTCCGCCCCTTACCCCTGAACAGCGCGCAGCCGCGCTCGAAAAGGCCGCCGCGGCTCGCCGGGAGCGGGCCGAGGTCAAGAATCGACTCAAGCACTCCGGCGCCTCCCTCCACGAGGTCATCAAGCAGGGTCAGGAGAACGACGTCATCGGCAAGATGAAGGTCTCCGCCCTCCTCGAGTCCCTGCCGGGCGTGGGCAAGGTGCGCGCCAAGCAGATCATGGAGCGACTGGGCATCTCCGAGAGCCGCCGCGTGCGCGGGCTCGGTTCCAACCAGATCGCCTCCCTGGAGCGCGAGTTCGGCAGCACCGGCAGCTGAGTCCGGACCACTCCGGGATTGCTGGAATAATCGCTGCATGGCTGCAACACCCCGGGGGACGTCCCCCGTACCCCCGGACGCACGTCCGCGGCTGACCGTGCTCTCCGGCCCCTCGGGGGTCGGCAAGAGCACGGTCGTCGCCCATATGCGCAAGGAACACCCCGAGGTATGGCTGTCGGTCTCGGCGACGACCCGCCGGCCCCGCCCGGGCGAGCAGCACGGTGTCCACTACTTCTTCGTCACCGACGAGGAGATGGACAAGCTGATCGCCAACGGGGAGCTGCTGGAGTGGGCCGAGTTCGCCGGCAACCGCTACGGCACGCCCCGCACGGCCGTGCTGGAGCGCCTGGAGGCCGGTGAGCCGGTGCTCCTGGAGATCGACCTCCAGGGTGCCCGGCAGGTCCGCGCGTCCATGCCCGAGGCCCGGCTGGTCTTCCTGGCCCCGCCCTCCTGGGAGGAGCTGGTGCGCAGGCTCACCGGGCGCGGCACCGAACCGCCGGACGTGATCGAGCGCCGTCTCGACACGGCCAAGGTCGAGCTGGCGGCCGAGCCGGAGTTCGACCAGACGCTGGTCAACACCTCCGTCGAGGACGTGGCGCGCGAGCTGCTAACCTTGACGAACGTCGTGTGATCGTTACTGGTCACCCTGCGATCACCCTGACTTCATCTTTCCCATCCATCGGAAGGTAGAGCGTGTCCTCTTCCATCTCCGCGCCCGAGGGCATCATCAACCCGCCGATCGACGAGCTCCTCGAGGCCACGGACTCGAAGTACAGCCTCGTGATCTACGCGGCCAAGCGGGCCCGCCAGATCAACGCGTACTACTCGCAGCTCGGCGAGGGCCTCCTCGAGTACGTCGGTCCGCTCGTCGACACCCACGTGCACGAGAAGCCGCTCTCGATCGCTCTGCGCGAGATCAACGCGGGGCTGCTGACCTCCGAGGCCATCGAGGGTCCGGCGCAGTAGTACCGGCGACAGCGGCGGTAGTATTTTCAGCCTGAAGCTGACTTTTCCACAGGCCCGGCAGCCCGACTGTCGGGCCTGTGGTGTGTCATGGGTCGTAAGCGATATCCGAGTCGGGGAGAGACGGTGGACAAGCCCAAGGTCGTTCTGGGGGTCAGTGGCGGCATCGCCGCGTACAAGGCCTGTGAGCTGCTGCGCAGGTTCACGGAGTCGGGACACGAGGTCCGGGTCGTCCCCACCGCCTCCGCCCTGCACTTCGTCGGCGCCGCCACCTGGTCCGCCCTGTCCGGGAACCCCGTGTCGACCGAGGTGTGGGACGACGTCCACGAGGTCCCGCACGTGCGCATCGGTCAGCACGCCGACCTGGTCGTCGTCGCGCCCGCCACCGCCGACATGCTCGCCAAGGCGGCCCACGGCCTCGCCGACGACCTCCTCACCAACACCCTCCTGACGGCCCGCTGCCCGGTCGTCTTCGCCCCCGCCATGCACACCGAGATGTGGGAGCACCCGGCCACCCAGGAGAACGTGGCGACACTGCGCCGCCGCGGTGCCGTCGTCGTAGAACCGGCCGTCGGCCGCCTCACCGGCGTCGACACCGGCAAGGGGCGGCTGCCCGACCCCGGCGAGATCTTCGAGGTCTGCCGCCGCGTGCTCGCCCGGGGCGTTCGGGAGCCGGACCTCGCCGGACGCCACGTCGTCGTCAGCGCCGGCGGCACCCGGGAGCCCCTCGACCCGGTCCGCTTCCTGGGCAACCGCTCCTCCGGCAAGCAGGGCTACGCCCTCGCCCGCACCGCCGCCGCGCGCGGCGCCCGCGTCACCCTGCTCTCGGCGAACCCGTCGCTCCCGGACCCGGCCGGTGTGGACGTGGTCCCGGTGGGCACCGCGGTGGAGCTGCGCGAGGCGGTGCTGCGGGCCGCGGCGGACGCCGATGCCGTCGTCATGGCCGCGGCGGTCGCCGACTTCCGCCCGGCCGCCTACGCCACCGGAAAGATCAAGAAGAAGGACGGCGAGGAACCGGCGCCGATAGCCCTGGTGCGGAATCCGGACATCCTCGCCGAGGTCTCCGGCAGCCGGGCCCGCTCCGGGCAGGTGATCGTCGGCTTCGCCGCCGAGACCGACGACGTCCTCGCCAACGGCCGGGCGAAGCTGAAGCGCAAGGGCTGCGACCTCCTCGTGGTCAACGAGGTGGGGGAGCGCAAGACCTTCGGCTCCGAGGAGAACGAGGCCGTCGTCCTCGGCGCCGACGGCAGCGAGACCCCGGTCCCGCACGGCCCGAAGGAAGACCTGGCCGAAACGGTGTGGGACCTCGTGGCCGAACGGCTCGGCTGAATGACCCATTCACCCGGGCGGCCCGCGCGAACCCGCGCATTCGAGCGTGGCGACCCTGGCCAAGGCCGCCTCGTTCTGGGCAGAATGCCCGTGCCGCAGGTCACAGCCCTTCCGAGAGCTGAGACGGGTGGGTCCGCGGCCGAGCGTGACCGATAAACTGTTCCTTGGACGTCGCCGGGTGCAGCTCCCCGTGCCGTCCGCCAATGATCAGCCAGCAGCCGCTGCAACCCCAGGGAGCGTTGTGTCCCGTCGCCTGTTCACCTCGGAGTCCGTGACCGAAGGTCACCCCGACAAGATCGCTGACCAGATCAGCGACACCATCCTCGACGCGCTTCTGCGCGAGGACCCCACCTCTCGGGTCGCCGTCGAAACCCTGATCACCACCGGTCTGGTGCACGTGGCCGGAGAGGTCACGACCAAGGCCTACGCGGACATCGCCACCCTCGTCCGCGGCAAGATCCTGGAGATCGGCTACGACTCCTCGAAGAAGGGCTTCGACGGCGCGTCCTGCGGCGTCTCGGTCTCGATCGGCGCCCAGTCCCCGGACATCGCGCAGGGCGTCGACACGGCCTACGAGAGCAGGGTCGAAGGTGTCGCCGCAGGCGACGACACTGACGAGCTGGACCGGCAGGGCGCCGGCGACCAGGGCCTGATGTTCGGCTACGCGTCCGACGAGACGCCGACCCTCATGCCGCTGCCGGTCTTCCTGGCGCACCGCCTGTCCAAGCGCCTCTCCGAGGTCCGCAAGAACGGGACCATCCCGTACCTGCGCCCCGACGGCAAGACGCAGGTCACCATCGAGTACGACGGCGACAAGGCCGTCCGCCTCGACACGGTCGTGGTCTCCTCCCAGCACGCCAGCGACATCGACCTGGAGTCGCTGCTGGCTCCGGACATCAAGGAATTCGTCGTCGAGCCGGAGCTGAAGGCGCTGCTGGACGACGGCATCAAGCTGGACACGGAGAACTACCGTCTCCTGGTCAACCCCACCGGCCGCTTCGAGATCGGCGGCCCGATGGGCGACGCCGGCCTCACCGGCCGCAAGATCATCATCGACACGTACGGCGGCATGGCCCGCCACGGCGGCGGCGCCTTCTCCGGCAAGGACCCGTCCAAGGTCGACCGCTCCGCCGCCTACGCGATGCGCTGGGTCGCCAAGAACGTCGTCGCCGCGGGCCTCGCCGCCCGCTGCGAGGTCCAGGTGGCCTACGCCATCGGCAAGGCAGAGCCCGTCGGCCTGTTCGTGGAGACCTTCGGCACCGCCAAGATCGACACCGAGAAGATCGAGAAGGCGATCGACGAGGTCTTCGACCTCCGTCCGGCCGCGATCATCCGCGACCTCGACCTGCTCCGCCCGATCTACGCCCAGACCGCGGCATACGGCCACTTCGGCCGTGAGCTGGCGGACTTCACCTGGGAGCGCACCGACCGCGTGGACGCGCTGCGCAAGGCGGCGGGGCTCTAGGACGCCCGGAGCGCCACGCCAGGAGGCGCGGGCGCGTCATTCGCACGTCACGAGGCCCGGTGTCCCCGACGGGGGCGCCGGGCCCCGGCGCGTTCCGGGGCGGCGTCGGACCGGTACCGGGACGGTGTGATCGCGGGCGCCCGCGGTTGTCAGTGGCCTTTGCGAGAATGCAGGCGTGAGCAGCGAGAACGGACCGGCCGAGGGCGGCGCGCAGGACGCGCCGCCCGAGCAGCTCGCGCTCATCCGGGAGACCGTGCGCCGGGCGAAGACGCCGCGGGCCAAGCCGCGGACCTGGCGCGGAGCCGCGCTCGCCGGCGAGCTGCCGGTCGCCAGGGTGCTCGTCGACAAGGGCGTGCTCCACCTCGACCGGTACTTCGACTACGCGGTGCCCGAGGAGCTCGACGCCGACGCCCAGCCCGGTGTGCGGGTGCGGGTGCGCTTCGGGGCCGGGCGGCACCGGGTGCGGGACGGACGGCGCGAGGGCGGGGGGCTCATCGACGGGTTCCTGATCGAGCGGCGCGCCGAGTCCGACTACGCGGGGCCCCTCGCGGCGCTGGCCCAGGTCGTCTCGCCCGAGCGGATCCTCGACGAGGAGCTGCTGGGACTCGTGCGGGCCGTCGCCGACCGGTACGCGGGCAGCCTCGCCGACGTGCTCCAGCTCGCCGTACCCCCGCGCAACGCGCGCGCCGAGAAGCGGACCTCGCCGGACCCGCTGCCCCCGCCGCCGGCGCCGGAGCCGGGGTCCTGGGCGCGGTACGAGCGGGGGGAGGGGTTCGTGGCGGCGCTCGCCTCGGGGAGCGCGCCACGTGCGGTGTGGAACGCGTTGCCCGGACCGCAGTGGAGCGAGGAGCTGGCGCGGGCGGTGGCGGCGACACTGGCCTCCGGCCGGGGCGCGCTCGTCGTCCTGCCGGACGGGCGGGCGGTCGCCCGGGTCGACGCCGCGCTGACCGGCCTGCTGGGCGAGGGGCGGCACGCGGTGCTCACCGCTGACGCCGGCCCCGAGAAGCGGTACGCGCAGTGGCTGGCGGTGCGCCGAGGGGCCGTACGGGCCGTCATCGGGACCCGCGCGGCCATGTTCGCGCCGGTGCGGGACCTCGGGCTGGTCGCCCTCTGGGACGACGGCGACGACAGCCACAGCGAGCCGCACGCCCCGCAGCCGCACGCGCGCGAGGTGCTGCTGCTGCGCGTCGCCCAGGACCGGTGCGCCTTCCTGCTGGGCGGCTGGAGCTGCACCGTGGAGGCCGCCCAGCTCGTGGAGACCGGCTGGGCCCGGCCTCTGGTCGCCGCCCGGGACCAGGTGCGCGCCGCCGCCCCGCTGGTGCGCACCGTGGGCGACGGCGACCTGGCCCGGGACGAGGCCGCCCGCGCCGCGCGGCTGCCGACGCTCGCCTGGCAGGTCGTCAGGGACGGACTGCGGCACGGACCGGTGCTGGTGCAGGTGCCGCGACGCGGCTACGTGCCGCGGATGGCGTGCGCCGCGTGCCGGACGCCCGCGCGGTGCCGGCACTGCGCGGGGCCGCTGGAGGGGCAGGAGTCCGGGTCCGCGCTGCGGTGCGGCTGGTGCGGGCGCGAGGAGAGCGGCTGGCACTGCCCTGAGTGCGGGGCCTTCCGGCTGCGCGCGCAGGTGGTGGGGGCGCGGCGCACCGCCGAGGAACTGGGGCGCGCCTTCCCCGCGGTGCCCGTGCGCACCTCCGGGCGCGAGCATGTGCTGGACACCGTGGGGCAGGCCCCCGCGCTGGTCGTCAGCACGCCGGGCGCCGAACCCGTCGCCGAGGGCGGCTACGCGGCGGCGCTGCTGCTCGACGGCTGGGCGATGCTCGGGCGGCCCGACCTGCGCGCCGGTGAGGACGCGCTGCGGCGCTGGCTGGCCGCCGCCGCGCTGGTGCGCCCGCAGAGCGCCGGCGGCACCGTCGTCGCGGTCGCCGAGCCCACCCTCAGGCCGGTGCAGGCGCTGGTGCGCTGGGACCCCGTCGGTCACGCGGTGCGGGAGCTGGCCGAGCGGGCCGAGCTGGGCTTTCCGCCGGTCTCCCGGATGGCGGCCGTGGCGGGGCCGCCGGAGGCGGTGGCCGGCTTCCTGGGCGCCGTCGAGCTGCCGCCCGAGGCCGAGCTGCTGGGCCCGGTGCCCCTGCCCGTCACCTCGGCCGGGCGTCCGCGGCGGGTGGGGGCGCCACCGCCCGGGGAGCACTGGGAGCGGGCACTGATCCGGGTGCCGCCGGGGCGCGGGGCGGCGCTGGCCGGTGCGCTGAAGGCCGCCCAGGCGGCGCGGACGGCGCGGGGGAGCGACGCGGTGGTGTGGGTGCGGATCGATCCGCCGGACATCGGGTGAGGGGCGCGGGCCGCCCACGTGGCGTACGCGGGCGCACGGCACCCGGCGCATGAAACGGCCGCCCTCCCCAGGAATCCGGGAGAGCGGCCGGGAGGTGTCGTCAGCCGTTGCGCGGGCCGGGGAAGGCCGTCGGCCGGACCTCGTCACGCCAGGCCGGGCTGCCCGACGTCGGCTGGGTCGGCATGGAACGGGCGGCCGGGACCGTGGGCACCCCGGGGAGGCCGGGGCCCACGTTGACCGGCCGGGTGCCCGCCGGCTCCGGGGCGTGCTCGGGAGCCTCGGTGGCGGCCACCGGCGGGGCGGCGGTGCGGCGGGAGCCGTAGCGGCGGTGCACCGCCTGCTTGGTGACGCCGAGCGCGGAGCCCACCGCGTCCCACGAGAAGCCGAGCGAGCGGTCGAAGTCCACGGCGGCGGTGACCAGGGTCTCGACGCTGTCCCGCAGTTCCTGGGCGAGACGGACCGTCGGGGCGGGGGCGCGTCCGTAGACGACGAAGCCCGTGGAGGGGCCGGAGCGGCGTGGGCGGTAGACGTTGCCCAGCTGGGCGGTGAGGGTGCGCAGTGCGTCCACCTGCCGGCGGACCCGCTCGATGTCCCGCACCAGCAAGTGCAGGCTGGCCCGAGCCTGGGCGTCGTGGGTTGCGTGGTCGGCCATGAACAAGCCTCTCGAACCGGCGTTGAAAGGAATCGGGCCGCGCGGGCGGCCCGGTGTGTCAACTCTTCCTTGACCAACGCGTGGGGGCTCCGCGGGTCACGGGGTGGGGGCGTGGGGGCATATGCGTGCGCCGTTGTGGTGGGGGTGCGTGCCTCGGCCTGCGGCACTCGGCTTCCATTTCCCACCCGCGCACCACCCGTTTCCAGTCGGTCGAGAGGTGGACGTCTGCCGTCGTGGTGCCTCGCCGTCGGCGGCTTTCCGGTCGGTGGGGGCTCGTAGACTGGAGCGTCGCCCGCCAACGCTCCCGCCCGAGAGGCCCGTCCCACCCATGAAGCTCGTCTTCGCCGGTACCCCCGAGGTCGCCGTTCCCGCTCTGGACGCCCTGATCGCCTCCGGGCGCCACGAGGTGGCCGCCGTCGTCACGCGGCCCGACGCTCCGGCCGGACGCGGGCGCCGGCTGGTCGCCTCGCCCGTGGCCGAGCGGGCCGAGGAGGCGGGCATCGAGGTGCTCAAGCCCGCGAAGCCGCGCGACCCCGAGTTCCTGGACCGGCTGCGCGCGATCGCGCCCGACTGCTGCCCCGTCGTCGCCTACGGAGCCCTGCTGCCCCGGGCCGCCCTCGACGTGCCCGCCCGCGGCTGGGTCAACCTGCACTTCTCGCTGCTGCCCTCCTGGCGCGGGGCCGCGCCCGTGCAGCACGCGCTCATGGCGGGCGACGAGATCACCGGCGCGTCCACCTTCCTGATCGAGGAGGGCCTGGACTCCGGCCCCGTCTACGGGACGGTCACCGAGACCGTGCGGCCCACCGACACCAGCGGCGACCTGCTGACCCGGCTCGCGTTCGCCGGCTCCGGGCTGCTCGCCGCCACCATGGACGGCATCGAGGACGGCAGCCTGGACGCCGTACCGCAGCCGGCCGACGGTGTCACCCTCGCTCCGAAGATCACCGTCGAGGACGCCCGGATCGACTGGGCCGCCCCGGCGCTGCGCGTGGACCGGGTGGTGCGCGGGTGCACCCCGGCGCCCGGCGCCTGGACCACCTTCCGGGGCGAGCGGCTCAAGCTCGTGCAGGCGGTCCCCCTCCCCGACCGGAACGACCTCGCCCCCGGGCAGCTCGCGTCCGGCAAGAACAACGTGTACGTCGGCACCGGCTCGTACGCCGTCGAGCTGCTGTGGGTGCAGGCGCAGGGCAAGAAGCCGATGCGGGCCGCGGACTGGGCGCGGGGGGCGCGGATCACCGAGGGCGAGCTGCTGGGCGGCTGACCACCGCCGCACCACCGTTCCCCGGCCCGACGTAGGCTGGGGAACGCACTTCATCACACACCCGGAGCACCTTTTCGTGAGCGAGCAGCCCCGTCGTCCCCGCAAACCCGGCAAGCCGTACCGCAGGCCGCAGAAGGACCCCGTCCGCCTGCTCGCCTTCGAGGCGCTCAGGGCGGTGGACGAGCGGGACGCCTACGCCAACCTGGTGCTGCCGCCGCTGCTGCGCAAGGCGCGGGAGAAGGAGGGCCCCGAGAAGTTCGACGCCCGGGACGCCGCCCTCGCGACCGAGCTGGTGTACGGGACGCTGCGCCGACAGGGGACGTACGACGCGATCATCGCCGACTGCGTCGACCGGCCGCTGCGGGAGGTCGACCCGCCCGTCCTGGACGTACTGAGCCTGGGCGTGCACCAGCTCCTGGGCACCCGGATCCCGAGCCACGCCGCCGTGTCCGCCTCCGTGGAGCTGGCGCGGGTCGTGCTCGGGGACGGGCGGGCCAAGTTCGTCAACGCCGTGCTGCGCAAGGTGGCGCGGAACGACCTCGACGGCTGGCTGGAGCGGGTCGCACCGCCCTACGACGAGGACCCCGAGGATCATCTCGCCGTCGTGCACTCGCACCCCCGCTGGGTCGTCTCCGCGCTGTGGGACTCGCTCGGCGGTGGCCGGGCCGGCATCGAGGACCTGCTGGCCGCCGACAACGAGCGGCCCGAGGTGACGCTCGTCGCCCGCCCCGGACGGGCCACGACCGACGAGCTGCTCCGCGAGGAGGCCGCCGTGCCGGGCCGCTGGTCGCCGTACGCGGTGCGGCTGAGCGAGGGCGGCGAGCCCGGGGCCGTCGAGGCCGTACGCGAGGGCCGCGCCGGTGTGCAGGACGAGGGCAGTCAGCTCGTCGCCCTCGCCCTCGCAGGCGCGCCCCTGGAGGGCCCCGACCGGCACTGGCTGGACGGGTGCGCCGGTCCCGGCGGCAAGGCCGCGCTGCTCGGTGCCCTGGCCGCCGAACGCGGCGCCTTCCTGCTCGCCTCGGAGAAGCAGCCGCACCGCGCCGGGCTGGTGGCGAAGGCGCTGGACGGGAACCCGGGACCGTACCAGGTGATCGCCGCCGACGGGACCCGTCCGGCGTGGCGCCCCGGCAGCTTCGACCGCGTCCTCGTCGACGTGCCGTGCACCGGCCTGGGCGCGCTGCGCCGCCGCCCCGAGGCGCGCTGGCGGCGCCGGCCCGAGGACCTGGAGGGTTTCGCCCCGCTCCAGCGCGGCCTGCTGCGCGGCGCCCTGGACGCCGTACGGATCGGCGGCGTGGTCGCGTACGCGACTTGCTCACCCCACCTCGCCGAGACCCGCGCGGTCGTCACGGACGTCCTCAAACAGCACCCCGGCGCCGACCTCCTCGACGCCCGCCCCCTCCTCCCCGACGTCCCCGCCCTCGGCGAGGGCCCCGACCTCCAACTCTGGCCCCACGTGCACGGCACAGACGCGATGTACCTGGCCATGATCCGCCGCATCGCATAAACGCGCCCCGGCAGTCGCGCCCCGAAGGGGCGCGGGGCTGTGACATTTCGCGGCTCCGCCGCGGGGCGCGAGCAACCACATCCAACCCGCACCCGACGCACAAACCGCACACCCCCGGGGACCCATGCCGCTGCCCCCCGGAGGGCATGGCAGGCTTGGGCCCATGGCCGCGCAGATCAACCCCAGCATCCTCTCCGCCGACTTCGCCCGCCTCGCGGACGAGGCCGAGGCGGTCGCCGGAGCCGACTGGCTCCACGTCGACGTCATGGACAACCACTTCGTCCCCAACCTCACGCTCGGCGTGCCGGTCGTGGAGTCGCTGGCCCGGGCGACCGAGACCCCGCTGGACTGCCACCTGATGATCGACGCCCCCGACCGCTGGGCGCCGCAGTACGTGGAGGCCGGCGCCGGTTCGGTCACCTTCCACGTGGAGGCGGCCGCCGCGCCGGTGCGGCTCGCCCGGGAGATCCGCGCGAAGGGCGCCCGCGCGTCCATGGCGCTGAAGCCCGCGACGCCGATCGAGCCGTACGAGGATCTGCTCCCCGAACTCGACATGCTGCTGATCATGACGGTTGAACCTGGCTTCGGCGGGCAGGCGTTCCTCGACATCATGCTTCCGAAGATCCGGCGCACCCGTGAGCTGATCAGGAAGCACGGGCTGGAGCTGTGGCTCCAGGTCGACGGCGGAGTATCGGCGTCGACGATCGAGCAGTGCGCCGACGCCGGCGCGGACGTCTTCGTCGCCGGTTCCGCCGTCTACGGGGCGTCCGACCCGGCCGAGGCGGTACGTGCACTGCGCACGCAGGCCGAGTCGGCGACCGCCAGGGCGTCGTGGTCCTGCGACCACTGAGGAACAGAACGTGAACGGCTCCCATCAGGGCAGATCATGTGCGCCGAATCTGCAAGGATGAACGGCGAGTCCAGAGTGTGAACAGAAGTGAGGAGATCGCCGTGTCGGGTATGTCGGCGGGCCGTTCAGCCATGCGGATGGGACCCGCTGAGCTGGTCCAGGCGGCGGCCATGGCCCGCCGCTTCTACCTTGAGGGCAAGTCCAAGATCCAGATCGCGGAGGAGTTCGGCGTCAGCCGCTTCAAGGTGGCCAGGGTCCTGGAGACCGCCCTTGAGCGAGATCTGGTACGAATCGAGATCCGGGTGCCGGCCGAGCTGGACGCCGAGCGCTCGGACGCGCTGCGGGCCCGCTACGGGCTCAGGCACGCCGTCGTGGTGGAGTCCCCGGCCGACGCCGAGGAGACACCCGACCCCGAGAACCTGGGCGAGGTGGCCGCCGACCTGCTCGGCGAGCTGGTCACCGAGGGCGACGTGCTGGGCCTGGCCTGGGGCCGATCCACCATCCACATGGCGGCGGCGCTCGACCGGCTGCCGCCCTGCACGGTGGTGCAGCTGACGGGCGTGTACGACGCCGGGACCGCCGAACGCGGCTCGGTCGAGGCCGTGCGGCGTGCCGCGCAGGTGTCCGGCGGCGACGCGCACCCCATCTACGCGCCGATGCTCCTGCCGGACGCGGCCACCGCGCAGGCGCTGCGCCACCAGACCGGGATCGCCCGGGCCTTCGAGTACTTCGACAAGGTCACGGTCGCCTGCGTCTCCATCGGCTCCTGGGAGCCGGGCATCTCGACGGTGCACGACATGCTCAGCGACGAGGAGCGCGCGCACTACGCCTCGCTCGGGGTCGCCGCCGAGATGTCCGCGCACCTCTTCGACGCCGAGGGGCGCCGGGTCGGGCGGGACCTGGGGGAGCGGTGCATCACGGTCAAGGCCGACCAGCTCCGCCGAATCCCCGAGGTCGTGGCGATCGCGGGCGGGCAGCGCAAGGCGACGGCCATCGACGCGGTGCTGCGCTCCGGTCTGGTCACCAGCCTGGTGACGGACACGTCGGCCGCCGACTACCTGATGACGCTGGGCTCGGCACCGAAGTCGACGCTCAACCGGACGGACCCGGACGGGGTCTGACGGGCGCTCAGGACGGGACGGACGATCAGGACGGGAGAGGGCACGACATGACCGAGGATCCCGCGGGGCGGCTCGTGGTCACGCTGGACCTCGACGGGGTCACGGACAAGGCGGGCCTGATGGAACGCTGCGCCCGTGACCTGGCCCTGCCCGACTGGTTCGGGCGGAACTGGGACGCGCTGGCCGACTCCCTCTCCGACCCGTCCGTCTGGCCGCCGGAGGCCCAGCAGCGGGGGCTGGTCCTCGTGGTGCGGGGCTGGCGGGCGTACGCCGAGGCGCGGCCGGACGAGTGGAGCGTGGCCGAGGAGGTCTTCGCCGAGGCCACGGACCGCGGGCCGGGACTCTTCGTCACGCTCGGTCCTGGAGGTTCCTCCAAGGAGGCTCCTGACCAGCCTGGATGATCTGCCCGGGGGTTGCCGGCGCCGGGCCGTGGGAGAATGAAGTACGTGCTCTTTCCCCCTGGCTGACCTGTCCGGGGGCCACCTCTGATCGACTGGGATGTGCAGCACGTGCGTTTCCTGAATGACATCCAGCCCTCGTACGACCTGACGTACGACGACGTTTTCATGGTGCCGAGCCGTTCCGCCGTCGGCTCCCGGCAGGGCGTGGACCTCGGCTCCCCGGACGGCACGGGCACCACCGTCCCGCTGGTCGTCGCCAACATGACCGCCATCGCCGGCCGCCGGATGGCGGAGACGGTCGCCCGGCGCGGCGGCCTCGTGGTCATCCCGCAGGACATCCCGATCGAGGTCGTCACCGAGGTCGTCTCCTGGGTGAAGAGCCGCCACCACGTCCTGGACACCCCGATCGTGCTGGCCCCGCACCAGACCGTGGCCGACGCGCTGGCCCTGCTGCCCAAGCGCGCGCACAACGCGGGCGTCGTCGTCGACGAGGACCACAAGCCGGTCGGCGTGGTAACCGACACCGACCTGGCCGGTGTGGACCGCTTCACCCAGCTCGAAGAGGTCATGTCCAAGGACCTGATCCTCATCGACGCGGACCTCGACCCGCGCGAGGCCTTCAACACCCTCGACGCCGCCAACCGGCGCTACGCGCCCGCCGTCGACAAGGACGGCCGCCTCGCCGGCATCCTCACCCGCAGGGGCGCCCTGCGCGCCACGCTGTACACCCCGGCGACCGACGCGCACGGCAGGCTCCGCATCGCCGCGGCCGTCGGCATCAACGGCGACGTCGCGGGCAAGGCCAAGCAGCTCCTCGACGCGGGCGTGGACACCCTCGTCATCGACACCGCCCACGGGCACCAGGAGTCGATGATCAGCGCCGTCAAGGTGGTCCGCGGCCTCGACCCGCGGGTTCCGGTCGTCGCGGGCAACATCGTCTCCGCCGAGGGCGTGCGCGACCTGATCGAGGCCGGCGCCGACATCGTCAAGGTCGGTGTCGGACCCGGTGCCATGTGCACCACCCGCATGATGACCGGCGTCGGCCGGCCGCAGTTCTCGGCCGTGCTGGAGTGCGCCGCCGAGGCGAAGAAGTACGGCAAGCACGTCTGGGCCGACGGCGGCATCCGGCACCCGCGCGACGTGGCCATGGCCCTCGCGGCCGGCGCCTCCAACGTGATGGTCGGCTCCTGGTTCGCGGGCACGTACGAGTCCCCGGGCGACCTCCAGCACGACGCCAACGGCCGTGCCTACAAGGAGTCGTTCGGCATGGCCTCCGCCCGCGCGGTACGCAACCGCACCTCCGAGGAGTCGGCGTACGACCGGGCCCGCAAGGGGCTGTTCGAGGAGGGCATCTCCACCTCCCGCATGTTCCTCGACCCGGCCCGCCCCGGCGTCGAGGACCTGATCGACTCGATCATCGCGGGAGTCCGCTCGTCCTGCACCTACGCCGGTGCCGGTTCCCTGGAGGAGTTCGCCGAGAAGGCCATCGTCGGCATCCAGAGCGCCGCCGGCTACGCCGAGGGCAAGCCGCTGCACGCCAGCTGGGGCTGAGCACGGGCTCGCGTCTCGCGTCCGAAATGCGTCAGGGGGGGGGGTGGGGCAGCCCGCCCGGGGGGGGGCGGGGGGCGCTTCACGACCCCCCGGCAAAGAGACGCCCCCCACCCACAGAAGCCCCCCGGGCCGCCCCCGGCCCGGCGGCGCGTGGCTCCGCGCCCCCCTGCGGGCGGGGGGCTGCCCCACCCCCCCCCCCCCCCCCGTGACGCTGGACGCATGACGACACCGCAGAGCATCGAGCCGCAGCACACCCTGCTGACCGCCGTGGCCCGCCTCGACGAACTGCGCGCCCGCGAGTCGCTCGCCGGGATGGGCAGCGACGCGGAAGCCCTCGACCGCCCCCAGCTCCTGGAACTGCTCGCGCTGAGCGAGGTGGTGGCCCGCAAGGCCGCCTACGGGCGCCAGCTCACCGTGCGGGCCGCCCGCGAGGCCGGCGCCTCCTGGTCGCAGATCGGAGCCGCCCTCGGCACCAGCAAGCAGGCCGCCTGGGAGGCGCACACGCGCTGGATCGACGCCCAGGAGGCCGCCCGCGACCGGCCCGGCGAGATCGGCCTCGACGCGGCGGAGGTGGCCGAGGCGCGGGCCGTCGCGGGCCATCCCGACAGCCACTGACCAGGGACGATTCACCCTCCGCCGGACCTCCCGCGCAACGCCTTTCGGCCCTCGCGCAACGAACACGCGCCACGCCCCGGCGAACGCAACGATCGTGCTCCGACGCGCAAGGTTGCTGCATTACCCGGGCAGCGCCCCGCTCGTAGTGTTCTGCGCTGTACGTGGCGTGGCGGGGACCCCGCTCGGTGGGTTCCCGTTCGTTCCGCATGAGCGCGCCCACCGGTCCCCGCCGCTCCAGAGGCCCCGCCACGAGCCCGTCCGCTCACACGGCGGCGCCGACCGGAAGCGACAAAGGAGTCAACGCGTGCTCGACCAAGGCGCACCCCCGCACCACGACGCAACGGCCACCGCACCGTCCCCGGGCCTGGCCGCGCGCCTCATGCGCCGCAAGCCCGTCGAACGACTGGTCGCCGAGGGCGGCCAGGGCGAGGGCGGCAGCCTCCGCCGCTCCCTCGGCCTCTGGCAGCTCACGATGATCAGCATCGGTGCCACCCTCGGCACCGGCATCTTCGTCGTCCTCGGCGAGGCCGTCCCCAAGGCCGGTCCCGCCGTCACGCTCTCCTTCGTCATCGCCGGCCTCACGGCGCTCTTCTCGGCCCTGTCCTACGCCGAACTGGCCGGCACCATCCCGGTCGCCGGATCCTCGTACTCGTACGCCTACGCCACGATGGGCGAGCTGGTCGCCTGGATCTGCGGCTGGTGCCTGGTCCTGGAGTACGGCGTGTCGGTGGCCGCCGTCGCCGTCGGCTGGGGCGAGTACCTGAACGAGCTGCTCGACGGCACCATCGGCGTCACCCTCCCCGCCGTCCTGTCGGCGCCACCCGGCGACGGCGGCATCTTCAACCTGCCCGCGCTGATCGTCGTCCTGCTCGCCATGACGTTCCTGCTGGGCGGTGCCCGCGAGTCCGCCCGCGCCAACACGATCATGGTCGTCGTCAAGATCGCGGCCCTGGTGCTGTTCTGCGCGATCGGCGTCCAGGGCTTCCGCTCCGGCAACTACGAGCACTTCATGCCGCTCGGCATGGCCGGCGTCAGCGCGGCCGGCGCGACGCTCTTCTTCTCCTACATCGGCTTCGACGCCGCCTCCACCGCCGGTGAGGAGGCGAAGAACGCCCAGCGCGACCTGCCCCGCGCGATCATGCTCTCCCTGATCATCGTCACGGTGCTGTACGTCCTCGTCGCGGCCGTCGCCGTCGGCGCCAAGCCCTGGCGGAACTTCACCGACTCCGAGGCCTCCCTCGCGCAGATCATGACCGACGTCACCGGGCAGAGCTTCTGGGGCACCCTGCTGGCCTTCTGCGCGGTCGTCGCCATCGCCAGCGTCGTCCTGACCGTGCTCTACGGCCAGACCCGCGTCCTGTTCGCCATGTCCCGCGACGGACTGGTGCCCAAGGTCTTCTCCAAGGTCCACCCGAAGACCGGCGCGCCCCGCGCCAACACGCTGATCGTCTCCCTGTTCTGCGGCGTCCTGGCCGCCGCCATCCCGCTCGGGCAGCTCGCCGACGCCACCAGCATCGGCACCCTCTTCGCCTTCGCCCTGGTCAACGTGGCCGTCGTGATGCTGCGCCGGACCCGTCCGGACATGCCCCGCACCTTCCGGGTGCCGCTGTCGCCGGTCCTGCCCGCCCTGGGCTTCGCCTTCTGCGTCTGGATGATGGGCAGTCTGTCCACCGTCACCTGGGTGGTCTTCGGTGTCTGGATGGCGGTGGGGCTCGTGGTCTACTTCGTGTACGGCCACCGCCGCTCCCGACTCGCCACGCCGGACACGTCAGAGGTCCGGACGCACCAGAAGTGAAGTGAACCACCCGCAGTGCTGAACGAACTCGACGAACGCATCGTGCACGCCCTCGCCGAGGACGCCCGCCGCTCCTACGCGGACATCGGGCAGTCGGTCGGCCTGTCCGCGCCCGCCGTGAAACGGCGCGTGGACCGGCTGCGCGCCACCGGCGCCATCACCGGCTTCACCGTACGGGTCGACCCCGCCGCGCTCGGCTGGGAGACCGAGGGGTTCGTCGAGATCCACTGCCGCCGCAACACCTCGCCGGAGACCATCCAGCGGGGCCTGGAGCGCTACCAGGAGGTCGTGGCCGCGTCCACCGTCACCGGGGACGCGGACGCGGTCGCCCAGGTCTTCGCCTCCGACATGCGGCACTTCGAGCGGGTCCTGGAGCGGATCGCCGGGGAGCCGTTCGTGGAGCGCACCAAGTCCGTGCTGGTGCTCTCGCCGCTGCTGCGGCGCTTCTCGTCGGGGTCGCCCACGTAATCGGTGGGCAGGGAGCCGGGTGACGTCTAGCATCGGTGGCATGACCTGGCGACATTGATTCACCTGTAGCGCCTCCTCCCGAGGGCCGCCCCGGACGCCGTACCTCCGGTGTCCGATCCGCCCCCTCGGGAAGGCCTCATGACTCTCTCACCCGAGCGTGCCCCCGCCACCGCCGGTACCCGGCGGCTGACGCGCACGCTGTACGCCTCCGCGTTCTGCGACGACTTCGTCCTGCTCTACCCGGTGTACGCGCTGCTGTTCAGCGACACCGGTCTCTCCGTCTGGCAGATCTCCTCGCTGTTCGCCCTGTGGTCGCTGACCGGCGTTCTGCTGGAGGTGCCGTCCGGCGCCTGGGCCGACGCCGTCTCCCGGCGGCTGCTCCTGGTCCTCGGCCCGCTGCTCACCGCCGCCGGCTTCGCCCTGTGGGTGCTCGTGCCCTCCTACGGCGCCTTCGCGCTCGGCTTCGTGCTGTGGGGCGCCGGCGGAGCCCTCGGCTCTGGCGCGCTGGAGGCGCTGGTCTACGACGAACTGGACCGGGCCGGCGCGGCCGACCGGTACGCCCGGGTCATGGGCCGGGCGCGGGCGGTCGGCATCGCCGCCACGATGAGCGCGATGGGTCTGGCCGGTCCGGTGTTCGCCTGGGGCGGCTACGAGGCGGTGGGCGCGGTGAGCGTGCTGGTCTGTCTGGCCGGGGCGGCCGTGGCGACGCGCTTCCCCGAGCACCGCGAACCGTCCGCCGGCGACGACGGCTGGACCGCGACCCTGCGCGCCGGACTCGGCGAGGCCCGCACCGACCGTTCCGTGCGCGGGGCGCTGCTCCTGGTCCCGGCCGTGACCGCGGTGTGGGGCGCGCTCGACGAGTACACGCCGCTGCTGGCGCTGGACACCGGCGTGGCGGCGGAGACCGTTCCCTGGCTGCTGCTGGTGATCTGGGCCGGCGCCACCGGCGGCAGCCTGCTGGCCGGTGCCGCCGACCGCCTGACCACCGCCGGGTTCGCCGCCCTGCTCACCGGTTCCGCGCTCGCCCTGGCGGTGGGCGCCGCGGCCCGCACCCCGGCCGCCCTGGTCCTGGTCGGGCTCGCCTTCGGTGGCTTCCAGCTGGCGACCGTGCTCGCCGACGCGCGTCTCCAGCGGCGGATCGACGACACCGGCCGGGCGACCCTGACCTCGATCGCGGGCCTGGGCACCGAGCTGGGCACCCTCACCACCTACGGCGCCTACACGGTGGCGGCCACGGCGACCGGGCACGGCACCGCGTTCGCCCTGGCCGCGGTGCCGTACCTGCTGACGGCGCTGCTGCTGGCCGCCACCGCCCGGACTACAGCCGCGGCTGCCAGGGCACGACCCTGAAGTCGCCGGTCCCCTTCTTGACCTTCTCGAACGGCGCGGAGCCGACGCACTTGGGCGGCTCCGCGCCCTCCGCGGGGCTGCCCGTGGCGGCCCAGCTGTAGCCGAGCCGGTCGTGGCGGCCGAGGTCGTGGACCGTGATGCCGACCCGTCTGCCCTCGGCGCCGGGCAGGTCGGAGTCGGTGATGACACCGGAGACGACGGCCACGTCTCCGCCGGTCAGCAGGCAGTCGACGGTGGCCTTCGCCTTGGCGCCCCCGCCGTCCAGGTAGTGGCTGAACTCGAACGTCCCGGTGGCTTCGAGCGGGTTGTCGTTGTGCTCCGCCGCGAGGTGCGCGTCGAAGGCGACGGTGATGTCGTCCCCGGCCGACCGGTAGAGCTTGGCGCTGCCGGTCAGCGCGGCGGCCTCCCTCGGGGGCGGGCCCTGGTGGGCTCCCTCGTGCGGCCCGGACGCGACCGCGGCGCCGGTCGTGACGGCGGTGAGCAACAGGGCGACGCAGAGCGCGGCGGTCGTCGTACGGCTTCGTTTCATGGCGGTCCCCTCGGTGGGCGGAAGCGGGCGGACTTGAACGCTCACCACTGTCCCGGCGCCGCACCCCCGCCACATCGCGCTCAGGGCGGGACCGCCCTCCGCCGCGCGGCGGGGAGAACACGCGCGGGATGCCACCCGAGGAGGAGCGGGGCCCCCACGCCGGGCGGGCCCGGGCGTGGGGCGGGCGCCCGGCCCACGCCGTCGGCAGCCGCGCACAACGAATCTCCGCGCCGCGCCCGACGCACGCAACGAACCGCTCTCCGGTGCGCAACAGGTCCGTCTTGTCCGGCCGAGTCCGCCGACCGTACCGTCTATCTGGCCCCCCGACCCCCTCCCACCGGTGAGGAACACGCATGCGCACCGCCCTGCTCCAGAGCTCCGGCCGGCCCGGCTCCACCGCCGAGAACCTCAAGGTCCTCGACGAGGCCGCCGGCCGGGCCGCCGCCGCGGGTGCCGGGCTGCTGGTCACCTCGGAGCTGTTCCTGACCGGGTACGCGATCGGCGACGACATCGGCGTCCTCGCCGAGCCCGCCGACGGCGACTCGGCCGACGCCGTCGCGGAGACCGCCGGGCGCCACGGCCTCGCGATCGCGTACGGCTACCCCGAGCGGGAGGGCGAGCGCGTCTTCAACTCCGTCCAGCTGATCTCCGCCGACGGCACCCGCCTGGCCAACTACCGCAAGACCCACCTCTTCGGCTGCTTCGAGCGCGACCACTTCACCCCCGGCGAGCAGCCGGTCGTGCAGGCGCGGCTCGACGGCGTCACCGTCGGCCTGATGATCTGCTACGACGTGGAGTTCCCGGAGAACGTCCGCGCCCACGCCCTGGCCGGCACCGACCTGCTGCTCGTGCCGACCGCGCAGATGCACCCGTTCCAGTTCGTCGCCGAGTCGGTCGTGCCGGTGCGGGCCTTCGAGAACCAGATGTACGTGGCGTACGTCAACCGGGCCGGTCAGGAGGGGGAGTTCGAGTTCGTCGGCCTCTCCACCCTCGCCGGACCCGACGGCACCGCCCGGGCCCGGGCCGGGCGCACCGAGGAACTGGTCCTCGGCGACGTCGACCCGGCCTTCCTGGCCGCGTCCCGCGAGCACAACCCGTATCTGCGGGACCGCCGGCCCGGTCTCTACGGGTCCCTCGTCTGAACCCCCACCGCCACCCCTCCGTTCCACCTGTGCAAGGAGTCCGTACCCCATGACGTCCACCGTGCCCAACGCGATCGAGCACGCAGACGAGCAGCAGCCGCCGATCACCATGTTCGGTCCGGACTTCCCGTACGCGTACGACGACTTCCTCGACCACCCGGCGGGGCTCGGCCAGATACCGGCGACCGAGCACGGCGCCGAGGTCGCGGTCGTCGGCGGTGGACTGTCCGGCATCGTGGCGGCCTACGAGCTGATGAAGATGGGCCTCAAGCCCGTCGTCTACGAGGCCGACAAGATCGGCGGCCGGCTGCGGACCGTGGGCTTCGACGGCTGCGACGAGTCCCTGACCGCCGAGATGGGCGCGATGCGCTTCCCGCCGTCCTCCACCGCCCTCCAGCACTACATCGACCTGGTGGGGCTCCGGACCAGCCCGTTCCCCAACCCGCTCGCCGAGGCGACGCCCTCCACCGTCGTCGACCTCAAGGGCGAGTCGCACTACGCCGAGACGCTCGACGACCTCCCGCAGGTCTACCGGGACGTGGCCGACGCCTGGGCGAAGTGCCTCGAAGAGGGCGCCGACTTCTCCGACATGAACCGCGCCCTGCGCGAGCGCGACGTCCCGCGCATCCGCGAGATCTGGTCGAAGCTGGTCGAGAAGTTCGACAACCAGACCTTCTACGGCTTCCTCTGCGACTCCGACGCCTTCAAGTCCTTCCGGCACCGGGAGATCTTCGGCCAGGTCGGCTTCGGCACCGGCGGCTGGGACACCGACTTCCCCAACTCCATCCTGGAGATCCTGCGCGTCGTCTACACCGAGGCCGACGACCACCACCGGGGCATAGTCGGCGGTTCCCAGCAGCTGCCGACGAGGCTCTGGGAGCGCGAGCCGGAGAAGATCGTCCACTGGCCGCACGGCACCTCGCTCAAGTCCCTGCACGCGGACGGTGAGCCGCGCCCGGCCGTGACCCGGCTGAACCGCACGGCCGGCAACCGGATCACGGTGACGGACGCCGACGGCGACATCCGCACGTACCGGGCTGCGATCTTCACCGCCCAGTCCTGGATGCTGCTCTCCAAGATCGCCTGCGACGACTCGCTCTTCCCGATCGACCACTGGACCGCGATCGAGCGGACCCACTACATGGAGTCCTCGAAGCTCTTCGTGCCGGTCGACCGGCCGTTCTGGCTGGACAAGGACGAGGTCACGGGGCGGGACGTGATGTCGATGACGCTCACCGACCGCATGACCCGCGGCACCTACCTCCTGGACGACGGCCCGGACAAGCCCGCCGTCATCTGCCTCTCCTACACCTGGTGCGACGACAGCCTGAAGTGGCTGCCGCTGTCCGCGAACGAGCGGATGGAGGTCATGCTGAAGTCGCTCGGCGAGATCTACCCGAAGGTCGACATCAGGAAGCACGTCATCGGCAACCCGGTGACGGTCTCCTGGGAGAACGAGCCCTACTTCATGGGCGCGTTCAAGGCCAACCTCCCCGGCCACTACCGCTACCAGCGGCGCCTGTTCACGCACTTCATGCAGGAGGAGCTGCCCGAGGACAAGCGCGGCATCTTCCTCGCCGGCGACGACATCTCCTGGACGGCCGGCTGGGCCGAGGGCGCCGTCCAGACGGCGCTGAACGCCGTCTGGGGCGTCATGCACCACTTCGGCGGGGAGACCGACGCGTCCAACCCCGGCCCGGGCGACGTGTACGACGAGATCGCGCCGGTCGAGCTCCCCGAGGACTAGGTCCCGGCGCCGGCTAGATTCCGCCCGCCCGCGCCTTCTCGTACACCTCGGCCGCGACGTCCTTCAGTTCCTCGGCATCCCGGGCCGTGCTCTGGAGGTCGAGGAGGATCTCGTCCAGGCCGATCTCGGCGTGTGCGGCGAGGTCCTCGACGATCTGGTCGACGTTGCCGTGGAAGGGCCTGCGACCGGAGGTGTCCTGGGGCGCGGCGGTGTAGCGGGCGTTGGCCCGCAGCACCGTCCGGATCGGCTCCGTGCGACCGCGCTCGGCGGCCAGCTCGCGCAGTACCCGCCACTGCCCGGCCACCGCCTCGGCGCCGATCGCGGCGGGCAGCCAGCCGTCGGCGTGGTCGACCAGCCGCCGCCGGGCCCTGCCGTTGCCCGCCGCCAGCAGGATCGGGATCGGCCGGGCCGGCTTGGGGCCGACCACGGCGGACGCGATCCTCGTGACCTCGCCCTCGTACACCACCGGGTCCGGTCCCCAGACCGCGCGGCACACCCCGATCAGCTCGTCCAGGGCGGCACCGCGCTCGGCGAACGGCCGCACGGACGCCGCCGCGTACTCGTCGTGGGACCAGCCCGTGCCGAAACCCGCGACCACGCGGCCGCCGCTCGCCGCGTCCAGCGAGCCCAGCGTCCGGGCCAACTGGAACGGCACGTGCAGTGGGGCGACCAGGACGCTGGAGCCCAGTTCCGCCCGTTCGGTGGCCGCGGCGGCGAGGGCCAGGGTGACCAGCGGTTCCGCCACATTGCGGTACTCGTCCGGCCAGGGCAGGCCCTCGATGCCGTACAGCCCCTGGGTGGCGGGTTCGGGGAACAGGGCCCGTTCGAAGACCCAGAGGCTCTCGTAGCCCATCCCTTCCGCCGCACGGGCCACGTCGGGAACGTCCTTGCCGATGTCGTACTGCCGCATCTGGGGGAGGCCGAGTCCGAGCCGGGTCGTCATACCGGGGTGCTCCTTCGCGGTCGGGGTGCGATGTTGCCCAAGGATGCAACGTACAACGAGCGCACCGAAGTTGCCCGGGCACGCACCGGGAACAGGCCGGTTCAGTCCGGCAGCGGGGTGAGCAGCATGCGTCCGGCGAAGCCCACCGCCGCGTCCAGCCGTTCGGTGAACTCCCCGGCGACGTCCGGCAGCCGGCGCAGCGCCCACAGCGCGCGGGCCGCCGCCCAGGCGGCGTCGCGGGCGCGGTCCAGGCTCCAGGAGCCGAGCAGATGGGTGAGCGGGTCGGCGATCTGGAGGAGGTCGGGGCCCGGCATCAGCTCGTCGCGGATGCGCTCCTCCAGCGAGACGAGGAGATCGCCCACACGGTCGAACTCGTCCTCCAGGTCGACGGGTTCGCAGCCGAGCGTACGGCAGGTGTCCACCACGGCCAGCGCCAGATCGTGGCCGATGTGCGCGTTGATGCCCGCCAGCGCGAACTGCAGCGGGCGTACGCCGGGATGGCGGCGGAACTGGAACACGGGCCGCCAGCACGCGGGCGGACGCCGGTCTTCCGCCGCCGCGTCCACGGCGTCCAGGAACCGCTCCGCGAACCGCACGTCCAGCGCGATCGCCGCCCGGGCGTCCGCGAACCGGCCGCTGTCGATGTGCCGGTCGACCGCCTCCGTGACGGCGAGGTAGACGCGGTTGAAGACCGCCACCCCGTCCCGGTCGGACAGCGCCCCGTCGAGGGCGCGCATCCGGGTCAGCACCGAGTCCACCGTCCGGACGGCCGTCGGTACTTGCTCGCAGTGGGCCATGGCGGCAGCGTCGCAGCTTTAGGGTGACGGCAGTGCCGGCGGGCCCGGCGCTTCCCCAGAACGGGGGAACGCGCCCGCCGCGCGGGGGAGGGGAAACCGTACGTGTCAGGCCATCGTGCCCGGCGCCGGGCCGCCCGCAGGGCCGAGCGCGAACGCGCCGCCCGGCGCGGCGCGATGGTCTTGGCCGCGTCCGTCGTGGTCGCGGTGGGCGCCGCGACCGGCATCCTGACCGCGCTCGGCGACCACGGTGGCGGCGGTGCGGACGAGGCCCGCCCGGCCGGGACGCGGACGCCGTGGCCGAAGCCCCCGCCCGCCGTGCCGTCACCCTCGGCGTCGGCTTCCGCGTCGGTCTCCGCTTCGCCCTCGGTGCGGAAGGCGAGCGGCACGCCCTCGCCGGCGCGGACGGCCCGGACGGAGCCGTCCCGTACCGCCGAGCCCGCCACCCGGCTCTACCGGCACCCCGAGTCCCAGGTCCTCGACTGGGTCCGGACCCACCCCGACGACCCGCGACGGGACGTCATCGCGTCCCGGGTGGCCGGCCACCCGGCCGCCGTGTGGTTCGCCGACCACACGCCCGCCACCCTCACCTCCCGGGTCCGCGCCGTCACCTCCGAGGGCGCCGCCCGGGGCCGGGTGCCGGTCGTCGTGCCGTACGCGATACCCGACCGCGACTGCGGCGGCCACTCCCAGGGCGGCGCGCCCGGTCTGGACGCCTACGACGACTGGATCGACCGGTTCGCGGCCGGGCTCGGCTCCGGCGAGGTCATCGTCGTCCTGGAGCCCGACTCGGTCGCCCAGGCCGACTGCCTGTCCGCGGGGGAGCGGGCCGACCGCTTCGCCTCGCTGGCCCGGGCCGGCCGGGTGATGAAGGACGCCAACCCCGCCGCCCGGGTCTACTTCGACGCGGGCCACTCCGGCTGGCACACACCCGCCAGACAGGCGGCCTGGCTGAAACAGGCCGGCGCCGCCTCGCCCGACTCCTCCGACGGCGTCTTCAGCAACGTCTCCAACTTCCACGCCACCGCCGACGAGGTCGCCCACGACCGCGCCGTCCTCGACGCCCTCGGCGGCCCGGCGAGCCTGGGCGCCGTCATCGACACCAGCCGCAACGGCAACGGCGCGCCGCCCGACGGCGAGTGGTGCGACCCGGCCGGCCGCAAACTCGGGCGCGCGCCCACCCTGAACACCGGCATGGGACGCGTCGACGCCTACCTGTGGGTCAAGCTGCCCGGCGAGTCCGACGGCTGCCGGGGAAAGCCGGGCACCTTCACACCGTCGTACGCCTACGACTTGGCGCGCTGAGCACCGGGAGCACCGCCCTCGCCGCCATCCCTGCCGTCCCCGCCGTCCCCGCCCTTCTCGTCGTACGAGGACGTCCCCTCGTCGAGCAGCGGCTGCTGCGTCTTGAGGTGGGCCGGGGCGAACGCCCGCAGCGCGTGGTAGCCGGTGATGACGACCAGGGTGCCGAGCGCGATGCCGCTGAGCGAGAAGGTGTCGGTGAACTCCATGCTGACGTTTCCGACGCCGATGATGATGCCCGCGGCGGCCGGCACCAGGTTGAGCGGGTTGCGCAGGTCCACCTTGGCGTTGACCCAGATCTGGGCGCCGAGCAGGCCGATCATGCCGTAGAGGATGACGGTGATGCCGCCGAGGACACCGCCCGGGATGGCGGCCACGACCGCGCCGAACTTCGGGCAGATGCCGAAGAGGAGGGCGAACCCCGCGGCTGCCCAGTAGGCGGCCGTCGAGTAGACCCGGGTCGCGGCCATCACGCCGATGTTCTCGGAGTACGTGGTGTTGGGCGGGCCGCCCACCGCGGTGGACAGCATCGAGCCGACGCCGTCCGCGGAGATCGCCGTGCCCAGCTTGTCGTCGAGCGGGTCGCCGGTCATCTCGCCGACCGCCTTGACGTGCCCGGCGTTCTCCGCGACCAGCGCGATGACGACCGGCAGCGCGACCAGGATCGCCGACCACTCGAAGCTCGGCCCGTGGAAGGACGGCAGACCGATCCAGTCGGCCTGCCCCACGGCGGACAGGTCCAGCCGCCAGTGGTCGGTGAGCTTGCCGCTGCCGTCCACCGAGTGGATCCTGCCGAAGATCCGGTCGAGGACCCAGGACAGGACGTACCCGAAGACCAGCCCCAGGAAGATCGCGATCCGGGACCAGAAGCCGCGCAGGCAGACCACGGCCAGACCGGTGAACAGCATCACAAGCAGCGCCGTCCACTGGTCCTGCGGCCAGTAGGTGGACGCGGTGACCGGCGCCAGGTTGAAGCCGATCAGCATCACCACCGCGCCGGTGACGATCGGCGGCATCGTGGCGTGGATGATCCGCGCCCCGAAGCGCTGGACGGCGAGACCCACCAGGAACAGCGCGGCGCCGACCACCAGGACCGCGCCGGTCACCGTGGCGCTGGTGCCGCCCTGCGCCCGGATGACCGCGGCGACGCCGACGAAGGAGAGCGAGCAGCCGAGGTAGCTGGGGACCCGGCCGCGGGTGGCGAGCAGGAAGATGACGGTCGCCACGCCCGACATCATGATCGCCAGGTTCGGGTCCAGACCCATCAGGACCGGAGCCACGAAGGACGCCCCGAACATGGCCACCACGTGCTGGGCACCGAGCCCGGCGGTGCGGGGCCACGAGAGCCGTTCGTCGGGGCGGACCACCGCTCCGGGTGCGGGCGTGCGCCCGTCACCGTGCAGCTTCCAGCGCACGCCGAGGTCCATGGTGAGGTATCGCTTTCTCTGTACGTGAGGACGGTCCGGACCATTGTCAGGGACACCGGGGCCGCTCACGTCCCGCCCCCCCGCTGACCAGCGCCTTCCCGGTGGCTGTCGCTCAGCGTCCGCGCCCTGGAGCGGCGTCCTCAGGACTGCCGGTCGGGCACGCCCACGTCCGACGGACTGATCTTCGGGCGGTCCCGGTCCCCGACGCGCAGCACCTTCGCGAACACCACGAGACAGCAGGCCAGCACGGTCACCAGACCGAACGACACCACCAGGCTGGTCGCCTGGGCCAGCCCGCCGATCGCGCTCGGGGCGACCAGACCCGAGGTGTACGTGATGGTGGCGACGCCCGCGATGGCCAGGCTCGGGTTGGACCCGGCCCGGCCCGCCGCGGCGAAGCACAGCGGGACGACCACGGCGATGCCGAGGCCCATCAGCGCGAAGCCGGTCATCGCCACCGCCGGATGGCCCCCCACGACGACGAGCAGACCGCCGAGCGTGGCCAGTACACCGCTCACCCGCACCACGCGCACCGCGCCGAACCGGTCCACCACCTTGTCGCCGGCCAGCCGGGCCAGCGCCATGGTGAGCGTGAAGCCGGTCGTGCAGGCCGCCGCCAGACCGGCCGAGGTCTCCAGTTCGTCCCGCAGATAGACCGCCGACCAGTCCAGGCTCGCCCCCTCCGCGAACACCGCGCAGAACCCGACCGCGCCGATCAGCAGCGCCGACCTGGGCGGCAGCGCGAACCGCGGCGGCGGGTCCTCGCCCTCGGCGGGCTGGAGGTCCAGCACCCAGGTGCAGGCGACCAGGCCCGTCACCGTCAGCACCGCGGCGGCCAGCACGTGGTGCAGCCGGGCGTCCGCGCCCAGGTGGGCGGCGAGCGTGCCGGCCGCCGATCCGATCAGCGCGCCCGCGCTCCACATGCCGTGCAGGCTGGACATGATCGACCTGTCGAGCCGGTTCTCTATCTCGACGCCGAGCGCGTTCATCGCCACGTCCGACATGCCGGCCGTGGCGCCGTAGACGAACAGGGCGAGGCAGAGGGTGAGCAGGTTGGGGGCGAGGGAGGGCAGCACCAGCGCCAGCGTCCACAGGGCCAGCAGACCGCGCAGCGCGGTGCGGGCGCCGAAGCGGTGGCTGACGCTGCCGGCCAACGGCATGGCGACGGACGCGCCGAGCGCCGGGAACGCCAGCGCCAGCCCCAACTGGCCCGCGCTCACCCCGGCATGGTCCTGGATCCACGGCACGCGGGTCGCGAAGGAGCCGGTGACGGCGCCGTGCACGGCGAACACGGCCGCCACGGCGTACCGGGCCCGCCTCACCTCGCGTTGCCCGTAGGCCACTGTGCTCATGGTCCACCCCTCCGTCTCGTCGCTGCGCGAGCCGCCAGCCGCGGCGTAAATTATCAGGGACCCTGCCTGATAGATAGTGGATTACCGGCGAGCGCCCCCGCGCCGCCGATCTGGAAGGATCCCGGCATGCCCGCATCCCCGAGCACCGCCCGGGCCATCAACGACCGGCTCGCCCTTGATCTGCTCCAGCGGCAGGGCCCGTTGACGGCAGGGCAGTTGAAGCAGCTGACCGGCCTGTCCCGGCCCACCGTGGCCGACCTCGTCGAACGCCTCACCGCCTCCGGGCTGATCGAGGTGGCGGGGGAGTCGGGCGAGCAGCGCCGCGGGCCGAACGCCAAGCTGTACGGCATCGTCGCCGAGCGCGCGTACCTCGCCGCCCTCGACGTCCGTACCGAGGGCGTCGCCGTGCTGGTCTCCGACCTGGTCGGCCGGGTGCTCGCCGAGGCGTCCGCGCCGATCGACGACGACTCGGGCACCGGGCCCGCGGTGGAGCAGGCGGTGGGCCTGGTGGAGCGCGCGGCGAAGGAGGCCGGCGCCGACCGGCTGCACACCGTCGGCATCGGGGCGCCCGGCCTGATCGACCCGGCCAGCGGTGAACTCCGCGACTCCAGCGGCCTGCCCGCGTGGCACCGCCGGCTGACGGCCGCACTCCAGGAGAAGTTCCCCGAGGCGCGGGTCGGCGTCGAGAACGAGACCAACCTCGCCGCCCTGGCCGAGCAGCGCGACGGCGCGGCCCGGGACCGGGACACCTTCGTGCTCCTGTGGCTCGGCCTCGGCATCGGCGCCGCCGTCGTCCTCGACGGCACGCTGCGCCGGGGCGTCTCCGGCGGCGCGGGCGAGATCGGCTTCATGCCGGTGCCGGGTACCTCGGGCCTGCCGTCCGCCACCGACTGCGACGGCGGCTTCCACTCCGTCGCCGGGGCGGCGGCGGTGACCGCCCTCGCCGCGGAGCACGGCCTGACCGCGTCCCCGGCCGGTCCCGGGCCGCACGCCGCCGCGCTGGTCCGGGAGGCGGTACGCGGCTCCGGCCCGGGCGCCGAACGGTTCTTGGACACGCTCGCCGACCGGATCGTCCTCGGCGCCGCCGCCGTCGTCTCCGTCCTCGACCCCGGCTGCCTGGTGCTGGCCGGCGAGATCGGCAGCGCGGGTGCCGACGCCCTCGCCACCCGCGTCCAGCACCGCCTCACCCGAATGTCACCGCTCGCCACCGAGGTGCGCCCCAGCACCCTGGGAGGCGGCGCCGTCCTGCGCGGCGCCCTGCTCACGGCCCGCGACCGGGCTCAGGACGACCTGTTCGCCCCACCGGAGCGGTAGCGGGCGGCGCGTCCGCGGGCCGGGCTCGCCGCGCGGGCCCGACGCCCCCGTGACGGCGCCCGGCGGCAGGCAGGTGGCCCGGCGGGTCCCGGAGCCGTCTCCGCGCGCGGCGCGTCCGGCAGCCCTCAACGCCTCACTCCCGCGCACCGGCGCGCACGGACGCACACCCACGGCCGCTGCGCCAGCCCGTTCAGGTCGCCGCGTCCGCGAGCCGCCCACGCGCGGTCAGGGCGTCGCCCGTCGCACCCCCGCGTCCGGATCGCGGAAGGCCGTCCCCTCCGCCGCCAGCCACAGCAGTGCCGCGGGCAGCAGGACCGCCGCTCCCAGCAGTGCCATGAACCCCGCGGCGCTCGCCGCCGGCAGGGGCTCCAGATGCCGGGCGTGGAAGAGGAGATGGGCGACGGAGTTCACCAGGTAGGCCACCAGCGCCGTCAGCACCAGACGCCGTTCCATCGCCGCCACCGCCGCGCACAGCACCACGGCGAGCGCGAGGCTCGCGCCGCCGAAGTCCTGGAGCAGATGCTCGTTGTAGGGCGGCAGGTGCGACACCCAGGGCCACTTCCAGAACAGCTCGGGCAGCAGCACGACCCCCAGCCCCAGCACCACCTGCGTACCGGCGAGCAGCCCAAGACCCGCCCGCAGCACCGCGCGTCCGCTCATCCGCGCCGCCCGTCCTCCCCGCCGCCGAACCGTGCCGCCAGATACTCCTCGAACGTGCCCGTGCCGACCGCCCGCCCGGGCGCCAGGTGCCCGCCCGCGCGGAACGCCCGGTAAGTCTTCCCCGCCAGCGGCACCTTCACCACGGCCCGCCGGCGTCCCGTCGCGCGCAGATACGCGCGGGCCAGCGACTCGAACGTCCGCACCTCGGGGCCGCCCATGTCGGCCACCCGCCCGGCGGGCGCGCCGACGGCCAGTGCGGCGAGCCGGTCGGCCACCTCCGCCACCTCGACCGGCTGGTCGCGGATCCCGGCCGGCAGCGGCACGACCGGTGCCTTGGCCAGCGCCTGGAGCACCTGCACCACCAGGTCGTGGAACTGGGTCGCCCGCAGCACGGTCCAGCCGAGCCCCGACTCCTCGACCAGCCGCTCGACGGCGAGCTTGGACCGGTAGTAGCCGAGGGGCACCTGGTCGACGCCGACGATCGAGATGTAGACCAGGTGGGTCACCCCGGCCCGCCGTGCCGCCGCGACGAGGTTGGAGGCCGCCCGTTCGTCACCACCGCGCGGTGAGGTCGCGCAATGCACGACCGTCTCCACACCGCCGAGCGCCGCGTCCAGTCCGCCACCGTTCTCGCGCAGATCGACCGCGTACGGCCGGCTGTGCCGGCTCAGCACCCGCACCTCGTGCCCGTCCGTGCGCAGCCGTTCGGTGACGAGCCGGCCGAGGGTGCCGGTGCCGCCGGTCACCAGGATGTCGGTCATGCTGCTCAGCCCCTGTCGGACGCGCGGGGCTCCGGGGTGGAGCGCCCTGTCGTCACGTCCAGTGTGTCAGCCGGTCCCGCTCCGCAGGTCGCCGATTGGGTGGCCCGGCGGCGGGCAAGGGCCGTCGTCACCGCCGCCGGGCCGGTTCTGGCCGGGGGTCAGCAGGCCCCGAGGTCCTGCCAGACGCCCCATTCACCGGTGGTGCCGGGCTCCTCGCCCTTCGTCCACCACTTGGACTTCCACGTGTGCCCCTGGTGGGACACCGTGGTGCCACCGCCGTACGCCGTGGCCGTGTCCCAGGCCGGGGCGGCGCAGTCCGTCGGGTCGGGTGACCCGGAGCCCGTGGGCGTGGGCGTCGGGGTCGGGGTCGGCGTGCCGGGGTCGACCTCGGTCGTGCCCCGGGCGAGGTCACCCGTCAGGGCGTACGACTTCCCGCCGAAGGTCACCGTCCAGTTCGACGGCGTCGACACCGGCAGGTAGTACACGAGGTCCACCGTCGTGGAGGCCCCCGGCGCCAGCGACTGCCAGGCCGGCAGCTTCAGCGAGATCCGGTGGTAGTCGCCCTCGAGTCCGCCCACGTTGGCGCCGGTGTGGTCGCTGCGGATCACCGAAGTGCCCCAGCCGGACTGGTCCTTGGCGTTGCCGGGCGCGGACGTGCCGTAGTCGAACCGGAACTCCGTACCGCCGGGCAGCGCGGTGTCCGTGTTGTTGGTGATCTTCAGCTTGGGGCTGATCGGGTAGTTGGAGTCGCCCAGCGGGAACTGGCCGAACTCCACGTCGACGTCCAGCGCCTCGGACGGCATCTCGGTGGTGGCACGCTGGGCGCCGTACGGTCCGGCCGCCTTGAAGGTGTCGTACATCGTGTCGGTCAGCGTCGAGCCCGGCACGTACTGCCCCTCGGCCGCGTCCCAGGCGTAGTCGCCGGCCAGCTCCCAGATCATCGCGCCGCCGATGCCGCGGTCGGCCACGTAGTCCGCCTTGGCCCGCACCGACTGCTCGTCCTCCGTGGACAGGAAGACCTTCTTCTCGGCGTTCCACAGCCAGGGCGCGACCAGCGTGGCGTCGTACTTGCGGGCGTACGTCCCGGTCAGCCGGGTGTCGGCGGGGAAACCGTAGTCGGTGACGTAGTCGCCGACGATGCCCTTCTCCAGGTTCTTGGCGTGCCACATGGGGTTGGAACCCGCGGGCGACTCCTCGCCGTCGGTGTCCAGGTCGTGCCACAGGTTGTCGATGCCGACCGCGCCGTCACCGCACTTGGTCAGGCCGGAGCCGGCCGGGCAGTCCGTGGAGGGGGCCCGGCCCCAGAGCCCGTCGGTGCCGCCGGTGACGTTCTTGAAGCCGCGCGTGTAGTACGGCAGCCCGATGTTGATGCGGCCCGCGGGCATCGAGCCGCGGAAGTAGTGGTAGGCCCAGTCGGTGTTGAGGTAGCCGATGCCGCCGTACTGGGAGGTCGTGTAGACGCCCGCGGCGGCGAGTTCCGCGTCCCTGCCGTCGTCGAAGAGCGAGGCGTTGGGGCCGACGTACTCGTTCCAGGCGCCGTGCAGGTCGTACGACATGATGTTGACGTAGTCCAGGTACTTCTGGACCTGGAAGGTCTCCATGCCGCGCAGCACATACCCGGACGATGGAGCGGCGACGGAGAGGAGGTAGTGCCGGCCGTCCGCGGCGCCCGCGCGGTCGAGCCTCTCGCGCAGCGTCTTCATCAGGGCCGCGTAGCCCTTGACCAGTCCGGCCCGGCGGCCGCCCGCGAAGGACCAGTCCAGCGGGTTGCCCGCGTCCTTCATCGTCGTCGGGTACTCGTAGTCGATGTCGACGCCGTTGAAGCCGTACTTCCGTACGAAGTCCACGGCCGAGTCCGCGAAGGTGTCGATGCCGGCCTGGTTGACCGAGCCGTCCGCGTTGGTCGCCATCGAGTAGAAGCCGCCCGAGTCCACGCGCGTGCCGTCGTCCGCGAAGTAGCCGCCCGTCTCGGCCCAGCCGCCCACCGAGATCATCGTCTTGACGTCGGGGTGCTGCTTCTTGAACTTGTTGAGCAGGTTGAAGTGGCCCTTGTAGGGCAGGCCCGGGTCCATCTCGGCGCCCTCGACCCCGGGCCAGGTCATACCGGTCGCGGGGTTCTTGTCGCCGTCCGCGCCGACGGAGAGCCGGTTGCCGCCGTCGACGTGCGCGAAGGCGTAGTTGATGTGGGTGATCTTGTCCCACGGGATGTCCGAGGCCAGGTACGCCGGCTTGCCGTCCTTGCCGGTGCGCCAGCTCGTGAAGTAGCCGATCACCCGGCGCGGGTGGTCCGCGCCCATCTTCTCCCGGCCGGCGGAGTCGTAGACCGAGCAGTACGGGACGTCGGCACCGGGGGTCTCGTAGAGCCCGTCCGGGCGACAGGTCTCCTGGTCGGCGGCTTGCGAGGCGGTCGCCGGGAGTCCGGCGAGGAAGAGTCCGGTGATGGCGGCGGCCGCGGCGAGGAGCGCGGGTCTCGCGCGGCGGCGGGCTCTGGAACGTGAGGGGGAAGGCACTGTCGGTTCCTCTCCACGGAAGTTGCGCAGACAGTAGAGAGGACTAGACCAGAGCGTCAATAGGTATGGACCAATTGAAAAGCCCTGCGTGGCCAGGTCAGTTGAGGGGGCACGGGACGCTCGAGCTCCGGTCGAGGAGCGCTCTGTGAGCCACCCCACACACTCCGTCCGCATGGACGGCGATCAGGCGTGGCAGACTGACCGTGTACCAGAAGCAGCGCACTCCGGGGTCGGTGAAAGTCCGAACCGGCGGTTACAGTCCGCGACCCGGTCGCCTCCAGCGACCGGTTGACCAGGTGAAATTCCTGGACCGACGGTTAAAGTCCGGATGGGAGGCAGTGCGCGGCGGGCGGGCATTCGTGCGCGCCGCCGATCTCTGGGCTCGCCTGTCACGGGTGGGCCCGTCCGGCGTCGTCCCAGGTGTCCTCGCTCGCGGTCTCTGTCGATCTCGACAGCCCCGGAGTCCGTGCCCGAAGAGGCAGGAGGACCCGGGAAGTGTTCACCGGAATCGTCGAAGAGCTGGGCGAGATCACCGCTGTCGAGACCCTCGACGACGCCTGTCGCTTCCGTCTGCGCGGCCCCGTGGTCACCGAGGGGGCCCGGCACGGAGATTCCATCGCCGTCAACGGCGTCTGCCTCACGGTCGTCGACCAGGAGGGCGACGAGTTCACCGCCGACGTGATGGCCGAGACCCTGAACCGCTCCAGCCTGGGCGTCCTCACCACCGGCTCCCGCGTCAACCTGGAACGCCCCACCGCCGTCGGCGCCCGCCTCGGCGGCCACATCGTGCAGGGTCACGTCGACGGCACCGGCGAGATCCTGGAGCGCAAGCCCTCCGAGCACTGGGAACTCGTCCGGATCTCCCTGCCCGCGGACCTCGCCCGCTACGTCGTGGAGAAGGGCTCCATCACCGTCGACGGCATCAGCCTCACCGTCGTCGACGCCGGACCCGACTTCTTCACCGTCAGCCTCATCCCCACCACCCTCGCCCTGACCACGCTGGGCCTCAAGCAGCCCGGCGACCTGGTCAACCTCGAAGTGGACGTCATCGCCAAGTACGTCGAGCGGCTGCTGGGCGTCCAGGGGGGCACCAGGTGAACTGGCTCAACTCCGAGGCGTTCACGCTCTTCGACCAGCACATCAAGTGGTCCGACATGATCGGCAACGTGATCGGTCTGCTCGGCCTCGCGCTCGGCTGGCGCCGCTCCATCTGGACCTGGCCCGTGCAGTTCGTCTCCGGGCTCGTCCTCTTCACCGCCTTCGCCACCGCCCACCTCTCCGGCAGCGCCGGCAAGCAGATCGTCGTCATGGCGGTCGCCGCCTGGGGCTTCTGGCAGTGGAACCGGGGCCGGCAGCAGACGCAGGACGGGTCCATCGCCGTCCGGTTCGCCACCTGGCGCGAGCGCGGTGTCCTGGCCGCCGCGGCCGCCGCCGGCACCCTCGCGGTGGGCGGCCTGTTCACCGCCTTCCCGACCCTGTCCTGGGACCCCTGGCCGGACGCCTACATATTCGTCGGCACCGTAGTCGCGATGTACGCCCAGGCGCGCGGCATGGTCGAGTTCTGGTTCGCCTGGCTGCTGGTCGACCTGGTCGGCGTCCCGCTGAACTTCGCCAACGGCTTCGCCTTCTCCGGCTTCGTCTACGTCCTCTACGGCGCGCTCGTCCTGTGGGGCCTGCGCGACTGGTGGCTGCGCTCCCGCAACGCGACGCGGCCCATCCCGGAAGGAGCGCCCGCATGAGCGCCCGCCCGTCTCCCACCGCCGCCCTGAACGAGGCGCTTCGCGCCACACCTCTTGTCCCACCCATCCTCTACAGCCCCGACGGCATCGACGACCTCTCCCTCGACCCCATCGAACAGGCCGTCGCCGACATCGCCGCAGGACGCCCGGTCGTCGTCGTCGACGACGAGAGCCGCGAGAACGAGGGCGACCTCGTCATCGCCGCCGAGAAGGCGACCGAGGAGATCGTCGCCTTCA
Source organism: Streptomyces sp. NPDC058534 (assembly GCF_042717365.1). Classification (NCBI taxonomy): domain Bacteria; kingdom Bacillati; phylum Actinomycetota; class Actinomycetes; order Kitasatosporales; family Streptomycetaceae; genus Streptomyces; species Streptomyces sp. NPDC058534. The sequence continues at coordinate 74,637 of NZ_JBHXNW010000004.1, read as the reverse complement.
TGATGAGCGAGTGCCGCGGCCTGATCTGCGCCCCCATGGAGGGCGACGAACTGGACCGGCTCCGGCTCCCGCAGATGGTCGACGACAACACCGAGTCGATGAAGACCGCCTTCACCGTCTCCGTCGACGCCACCGCCGCCCACGGCGTGAGCACCGGCATCTCCGCCTCGGACCGCGCCGCCACCCTCCAGCTCCTCGCGAGCGGCACCGCCGAACCCACCGACCTGGTCCGCCCCGGCCACATCTTCCCGCTGCGCGCCCGCTCCGGCGGCGTCCTCGTCCGCGACGGCCACACCGAGGCCGCCGTCGACCTGGCCCGCCTCGCGGGACTGCGCCCGGCCGGCGCCATCGTCGAGATCGCCGGCGAGGACGGGCGCATGCTGCGGCTGCCCGAGCTGATCCCGTTCGCCCGCAAGCACGGCCTGACGATCATCTCCATCGAGGACCTCATCGCCTACCGCCGCAGCGAGGAACCCACCGTCCGCCGCGAGGCCGAGGTCCACCTCCCCACCCGGCACGGCGAGTTCACGGCGTACGGCTACCGCTCCACCGTCGACGGCGTCGAGCACGTCGCCCTCGTGCACGGCGAGATCGGCGACGGCACCGGCGTCGTGGTCCGCATCCACTCCGAGTGCCTGACCGGCGACGTCTTCGGCTCCCAGCGCTGCGACTGCGGCCCCCAGCTCGACGCCTCCCTGGACCGCATCCAGGCCGAGGGCAGGGGTGTGGTCGTCTACCTGCGCGGCCACGAGGGACGCGGCATCGGCCTGATGTCCAAGCTGCGCGCCTACGAACTCCAGGAGCGCGGCCGGGACACCCTCGACGCCAACCTGGAACTCGGCCTGCCCGCCGACGCCCGCGACTACGGTGCCGGCGCCCAGATCCTCAAGGACCTCGGCGTACGCTCCGTCCGCCTGATGACCAACAACCCGGACAAGAGCGACGCCCTCGTCCGGCACGGCATCGACGTCACCGGCCGCGAGCCGATGCCCGTCCAGGCCGGCGAGCACAACCTCCGCTACCTGCGCACCAAGCGGGACCGGATGGGACACGACCTGCCCTGGCTGGACACGACCTCCGTGTCCACCTGCGGCAACCAGTAAGCAAGCAGCAACGCGAGGAGCGACGTGAGCGGCAAGGGTGCACCGGAACTGTCCGTACGCAACGTGGGCGACCTGCGGGTCGCCGTCGTCGCGGCACAGTGGCACGACCAGGTGATGGACGGACTGGTGGACGGCGCCCTGCGCGCCCTGCACGACCTCGGCATCGACGAGCCGACCCTGCTCAGGGTCCCCGGCAGCTTCGAACTCCCGGTGGTCGCCAAGGTCCTCGCGGGCCGCGGCTACGACGCGGTCGTCGCCCTCGGCGTCGTCATCCGCGGCGGCACCCCCCACTTCGACTACGTGTGCCAGGGCGTCACCCAGGGCCTGGTCCAGGTCTCCGTGGAGACCGGCGTCCCCATCGGCTTCGGCGTCCTCACCTGCGACACCGAGGAGCAGGCCCTGGACCGGGCCGGCCTCGCGGGCTCCAGCGAGGACAAGGGGCACGAGGCGGTGACCGCGGCCGTCGCCACGGCGGCCACGCTCCGCTCAGTATCCGAACCGTGGCGCTAGCCCCGCCGGCACTACGCGTAAAGTGGGCGCCACCATGTCCAATAAGACGTTCGAGGAGCTCTTCACCGAGCTCCAGCACAAGGCCGCACACGGCGACCCCGCCACCTCCCGCACCGCCGAGCTGGTGGACAAGGGGGTCCATGCCATCGGCAAGAAGGTCGTCGAAGAGGCCGCCGAGGTCTGGATGGCCGCCGAGTACGAGGGCAAGGACGCGGCGGCCGAGGAGATCTCGCAGCTGCTGTACCACGTCCAGGTGATGATGGTCGCCCGCGGCATCTCCCTGGACGACGTCTACGCCCACCTGTAAAGCCCAGCTCACCCTCACCCCCACTTCACGCAAAGGAAGCCGACCTCATGCTGCGCATCGCCGTCCCCAACAAGGGTTCCCTGTCAGGCCCCGCGGGGGAGATGCTGCATGAGGCCGGCTACCAGCAGCGCCGCGAGTCCAAGGAACTGCGGATCGTCGACCCGACGAACGAGGTCGAGTTCTTCTACCTCCGGCCCCGCGACATCGCGATCTACGTCTCCTCCGGCATGCTCGACATCGGCGTCACCGGCCGCGACCTGCTGATCGACTCCGGCGCCGACGCCGAGGAGATCCTGCCGCTCGGCTTCGCCCGCTCCACCTTCCGCTTCGCCGGAAAGCCGGGCACGGCCAACGGCATCGAGGACCTCAAGGGCCGCACCGTCGCCACCTCCTACGAGGGCATCGTCGCCGCCCACCTGGCCGACCGGGGCATCGACGCCTCCGTGGTCCACCTCGACGGCGCCGTCGAGACCGCCATCGAACTCGGCGTCGCCGAGGTCATCGCCGACGTCGTCGAGACCGGCACCTCCCTGCGCAACGCGGGCCTGGAGGTCTTCGGCGAGCCCATCATGAAGTCCGAGGCCGTCGTGATCCGCCGTTCGGGCGCCGAGCCCGACGAGACCACCGAGCCCAAGGTCCAGCAGTTCCTGCGCCGCCTCCAGGGCGTCCTGGTGGCCCGGACGTACGTGATGATGGACTACGACTGCCGGGTGGAGCAGCTGGAGAAGGCCGTCGCGCTCACCCCCGGCCTCGAATCCCCCACCGTCTCCCCGCTGCACAACGAGGGCTGGGTCGCCGTCCGCGCGATGGTCCCCGCCAAGGAGGCCCAGCGGATCATGGATGACCTGTACGAGATCGGCGCCCGGGCCATCCTGACCACGGCCATCCACGCCTGCCGTCTCTGAGCCCGCCCGGAGCGACGCCATGCCCGACACCACGCCGGACCTGCCCGGCCTGCCCGTCACCTTCCGGCCGGGCCGCACCCGCGCCGTCCTGATCGTCCTCGCCGTCGCCACCTTCGCGACCATCACGGCGGTCGGGACGGTGCTCGACGGCCTCGGTACGGGGGAGCGCCTCAGCTTCGTGCTGACGGCCCTCCTCCTGGCCGGCGGACTGCTCCTGCTGGCCCGGCCCCGGGTCGACGCCGACACCACGGGCGTCACGGTCGTCAACCTGACCACCAGGCGGCGCCTGGCCTGGCCCGAGATCCTCCGGGTCAACCTCCGCCACGGCGACCCCTGGGTCTTCCTCGACCTGAGCGACGGCACCAGCCTGCCCGTGCTCGGCATCCAGCCGGGCATCGCCAGGCAGCGCGCCATCGCCGACGCCCGCGCCCTGCGCGCCCTCGTGGAGGCCCGGTCCGGCGCCCACCCCGAGCCGACGCGTGACTGACACCGCGGCGCCGACCCTGCCGCGGGCGCCCTTTTCCTGATTAATCTGGGAACGACAGACGCGGCCACCGCGTCTGCGCCCCTGCCGCTCCGCCCGGTGCGCGGGGGTTCCTGCTACCCGAGGAGTGACTCCCTCCGGCGATGGACGGACCGTCCTGCAGTACCTGCGCCGCCCCCTGCTGTGACACCCCACAGGCGGCGGCATCATGACCACCCCCCTGCTGCTCCTGGCAGCCGCGTTCCTGCTGATCCTCGCCAACGGCTTCTTCGTCGCCGCCGAGTTCGGTCTGGTCACCGTCGAACGGCCGGAGGCCGAACAGGCCGCCGCCGACGGTGACCGGCGGGCCCACCGGGTCGTCGAATCCCTCAAGGAGCTGTCCTTCCAGCTCTCCGGCACCCAGCTCGGCATCACCATCACCTCCCTGGTCGTCGGCATGCTCGCCGAACCGGCGCTCGCCCAGCTCCTGGACGGCCCGTTCACGGCGATCGGCGTCCCCGACGGCGCCGTGCCCGGCGTGTCGGTCGTCGTCGGCATGCTGCTGGCCTCGGCGGTGCAGATGGTGATCGGCGAGCTGGTGCCCAAGAACTGGGCGGTCTCCAGGCCCCTCCAGGTCGCGCGCTTCGTCGCCGGCCCGCAGCACGCCTTCGCCCGGCTCTTCCACCCGGTGATCGCGGCCCTGAACTCCGTGGCCAACCGGCTGGTCCGCGCCCTCGGCATCGAGCCCGCCGAAGAGCTGGCCTCCGCCCGCACCCCCGGCGAACTGGTGTCCCTGGCCCGGCACTCCGCCCGGGCCGGCGCGCTGGAACAGGGCACCGCCGACCTCTTCGTACGGACCCTCTCGCTGGGCGACCTGACCGCCCAGCACGTCATGACCCCCCGGGTGAAGGTCAGCGCCCTGCACTCCTCGGCCACCGCCCAGGACGTCGTCAACCTGACCCGCGCCACCGGCCTGTCCCGCTTCCCCGTCTACCGGGAGAGGATCGACGAGATCGTCGGCATGGTGCACCTCAAGGACGCCCTCGCCGTCCCCGTCCACGACCGGCTGCGCGTCCTGACCGGCCGGATCGCCCGCCCGGCGCTGCTCGTCCCCGAGACACTGCCCGTCCGGCCGCTCCTCGCTCGCCTGCGCAGCGAGCAGCCCATCGCGGTCGTGGTCGACGAGTACGGCGGCACGGCCGGCGTCGTCACTCTGGAGGACATCGTCGAGGAGATCGTCGGCGAGGTCCGCGACGAGCACGACGGCCTGGACGCGCCCGAACTGGCCCCGGCCCCGCCCGAGGAAGGGCACCCCGCCTGGGACGTCGACGGCAGCTGCCGCGTCGACGCCCTGCGCCGCGTCGGCCTCGAAGCGCCCGACGGACCCTACGAGACCGTGGCCGGGCTCGTCGCCGACCTGCTCGGCCGTATCCCGGCCGTCGGCGACCGCGCGGAACTCCCCGGCTGGCGGCTCTCCGTCCGCCAGGTCGGCCACTACCGCGCCGAACGGATACGACTGGTGCGCACGGCGCCGGTCTCCGTGCTGGAGGCCGCCCGATGATCGTCCTGCAACTCCTCTTCGCCGCGCTGCTCGTGCTCGCCAACGGATTCTTCGTCGGCGCCGAGTTCGCGCTGGTCTCGGTGCGCCGCAGCCAGATCGAACCGCTCGGCACCGCCCGCGCCCGCCAGGTGCTGTACGGGCTGGAGCGGCTGCCGCGGATGATGGCGGCCGCCCAGTTCGGCATCACCGTCTGCTCACTGACGCTCGGCGCCGTCGCCGAACCGACCGTCGCGCATCTGCTGGAGCCCGCCTTCGAGTGGATCCACCTGCCGCACGGCATGATCCACCCGCTCGGCTACGTCATCGCGCTGGCCGCCGTGGTCTTCTGCCACCTCGTCATCGGCGAGATGGTCCCGAAGAACCTCGCGATGGCCGCCCCCGAGAAGGCCGCGCTGTGGCTCAGCCCCGGCCTGGTCGCCTTCGCCCGCCTCTGCGGGCCGGTCACCGTCGCGCTCGGCGCCTGCGCACGGGTCGTCCTGCGGCTGTTCCGCGTCGAGCCCAAGGACGAGGTCGAGGCCGTCTTCACCAGCGAGCAGCTCAACCGCCTGGTGGAGGACGCCGGCCAGGCCGGGCTGCTCGACCCGGAGGAGCAGGAACGCCTGGAGGACGCCCTGGAACTGGGCTCCCGCCCGGTCACCGACGTACTCCTCAAGCGGGAGTCCCTGGTGACGGTCAGCCCCTCGGTCACCCCGGCCCGGATCGTCGCGCTCACCGCCCGCACCGGGTACTCGCGCTTCCCGGTCGCCGCCGAACAGGGCGCCTTCATGGGGTACCTGCACGTCAAGGACGTCCTCGACCTGGAGGAGTCCGAGCGGGCCGTGCCCCAGCACCTCTGGCGCCCGATGACCACGCTGCGCCCCGAACTGCCCCTCGACGACGCCCTCACGGTGATGCGCCGCGCGGCCACCCACCTGGCCCAGGTGACGGACGCCTCCGGAAGGGTGCTGGGCCTGGTCGCGCTGGAGGACGTGCTGGAGCTGCTGGTCGGGGAGGTCAGGGACCCGGCCCACCGGGTGGCGGCCCCGCACCTCACCCGGCAGGCGGATCCTGCGGCCCCCGCCCCGACAGCACCTCCCCATACGCCTGCATCAAGTCCGGCAGCCGCAACGTAGCCAGGTCGTCCCGGGTCAGCTCGCCGGGATACACCGACAACCGCAGATCCCGGTAGGCACAGCTCTTCTCGTACAGCGTCCGCAGGAACCGCCCGTTGCCCAGCTCGTCGATCCACCCCTGGTCCACCACGTGCCCGGCGATCGACCGCAGCTCGTCCAGCGCCTCCTCGTCCCACCCGTCCCCGTTCTCGGCCGCGAGCACCTCGCCGATCGAGGTCAGCTCCAGCGGCCGGTACGAGGGGAAGTCGACCCGGGAGGTGAAGCGGGAGGACAGCCCCGGGTTGGCGGCGAGCAGCCGGTCCATGCCCTCCGGGTAGCCGGCCAGGATCACCACCAGGTGGTCGCGGTTGTCCTCGGCGCGCTTCAGCAGCACCTGGAGCGCCTCGTCGCCGTACGCGTCGCCCTTGCCGTAGCCGGAGTTGGACAGGGAGTACGCCTCGTCCACGAAGAGGACGCCGCCGAGCGCGGAGTCGATCAGCTCGTTGGCCTTCACCGCCGTCTGGCCGAGGTACTCGCCGACCAGGTCGGCCCGCTGCGCCTCCACCAGGTGATCGCCGCCGAGCAGGCCGAGGGCGTAGAAGACGCGGCCCAGGATGCGGGCCACGGTGGTCTTGCCGGTGCCGGAGGGGCCGGAGAAGACGAAGTGGCGTTTGGGCGGTTGCACCGGCAGCCCCTGGCCGGCCCGCAGCCGCGCCATGTTCAGCTGTGCCGACAGCGCCTTGACCTGACGCTTCACCGGCTCGAGACCCACCATGCGCTCCAGCTCGGCCAGCGCCCCCTCCAGCAGCGCGGGGTCGGTGGGACCGGTGGGCAGGGCCGGGTCGGCCCCGTCGGCCTTCTCGCGCACCGGCGGTCCGCTCAGCGCGGTCAGCGGCGCCGCCGGCGGGGACCCGGGAGCGGAGACCTTGAGGTCGCGCTCCTCGGTGCCGAAGAGCGGGTCAAGACCGTCCAGGCCGTCCACGACCGGGCCGGCTCCGGGGAGGCCCGCGAGGTCGGTGGCGTCGTCGTAGCCGTCGCTCTCGTCGATCGCCGCCAGCCGGGCCGAGGTGTCCATGAACGCCGGGTCGACGCGGTGCACGGCCCGGTACAGGGGGAGCGCGGCGGCGCTGCGGCCCGTGCCCTCGTGGGCCCGCGCCAGCCAGTAGCGCAGCTCCTTGCGCTGGGGCTGCTCGCTGCGGCACCGCATCAGGGCGGCCGACAGCAGCGGCTCGGCCTGTCCGAACATCTCCAGGCGGACCCGCGCCATGCCGCTGAAGAGGCCGGCCTCGATGCCCAGCAGGGGGTCGCCGAGCAGGGGGTCGGTGTGCCGGACGAGCTGCTCCCAGTCCTTGACGAGGTAGGCGCGGCAGGCGTGCAGGAAGCGGACCTGGGGGTCGGTGCCGACCGGCGGCAGCCCGGCCAGCGCCCGGTCCAGTTCCGGGACGTGGCGGCCGTCCAGCCAGTGGGAGGCGTGCGCGAGCAGCAGGTCACGGGGGTTCTCCAGCACGGGCTGCACCCACCAGCCCAGCCAGTACCAGGAGTTGAGCGTCCGGCGGTGGCGGGCGCGCTGCTCGCCGAAGCGCTCCCGGTTGCGGAACATCCGCAGCAGGGCGTTCGTGGTGTCGACGCGCAGGGCGTGCAGTCCCAGCCAGCCGTCGGCCATGGTGGGGTCGATGCGTACCGCGGTCCGGAACTCCTCCTCCGCCTGCGGGTAGGCCCCCATGGTGTAGGCGTCCACGCCGCGCAGCCAGGCGAGGTCGGCCGGGGCCGGGCCCCGCGTGCCGAAGTCCATCCCGTCCCCCACGTACCGTGCCCCCGTCGGTATGCCGCCGAGCCGTAGCCCGCCGGCCGCCTCGGTCAACGGCTGCACCGAGGACCGGAGTTGCAGGTGCGCGCGGCAACCGCCCGAAGGTCGCACCGAGGGCATCGTACCCGCGGCGCTCTGTCCTCCGAAGAGTGCGGGGAGCCGTCGTTCCGCGAGGTGGGAGTGGCCGGATCAGCCGCCCGGACGGTGACCGAGGGTGAGCGTCAGCGCCACGGAGCACCCGGAAAACGGGCTCAGGGCAGAACGAAGCCCCCGATCACGGGGGAACAACCGGGGGCTTCGCGTCTGTCGGCGGCTTCGAACTACCGCACATTCAGAACGTAAGACCTGTACGGCCCCTGGGTCAAGCGGAGTTGGGACGCCTGCGCGGGTTGCCGGGGGAGCGATCTTCACGAGTTCAGCACATTGCCGACGGTCCGTCACCCTGCGTGAAAAAGTGGGGTCCGGAAGCGGTCCCCGCCGGCCCCGGCAGCACCTCGTACCCCTCCTCCCTCTGCCGTACCAGAAGATGCGCGAAGGGGCGCGAGGGGTCGTCCGCGAGGTGGCGGCGCTCCGCCGGGACCCATCCGTCCCAGAACTCCCGCTGTTCCGCTCCGTCGCGCGCCCGGCCGCGGGCCCACGCCTCCTCGGCGGGCAGGTCCATCCAGAACAGCAGCGCCAGGTGCGGGCGCACCGCCCGGCGGCCCGCGCCGACCCCCTCGACCAGCACCACCGGCGCGGGCGGCAGCGGACGCGCCGCCCCGAAGCGCCGGGACCGCCAGTCGTAGGGGGTGTAGTGCGCGGTGTCGCCGTGCCGCAGCGGCTCGATCACCTGGCCGAGCAGCCGTTCGGTCCAGTCGAACAGTTCGTCGTGACTGGCGATGTCGTCCAGGCGCAGCACCGGTACGCCGCCCAGCCCGGCCGCCAGCCGCCCGGCGAACGTGGACTTCCCGGACCCGGCGTGTCCGTCGACGCCGATCAGACGCACGGGCCCGCAGGAGGGCGGAAGCCGGCGGAGCAGGGCGGCGAGGTCGTGGATGACGGATCCTGTGCGGCACGAGGGGACGGACACGGTTCGCCCCGCACTCTAGCCGCGCCCCCGACCCGTCCCCACCTCGGCGTTCGTGCCACAGGTCGACACCAATGTTCATGGCGTGGCGTGCGCGGAAGTGCTGGCAGGAGCGGGCGCCTGCGGTCATAGTGGGCGCACGACCGTGCAACGGACCCGCCCGACTCGGACACCTGGGGGTCTTCCGCCCATGAGCAGAGCCGAACAGCCGTCCCGCAGAGCCGTCCTGGCCGCGGCAGTCGCCGCGGCCGCCGTGGCCGGCGGCGCGATCCCGGCCACCGCCGAGGCCGCCGCGCCCGGCGCGGGCACCGGCGGTGGCGGCGGGGACACCGGCCGCGCCCCCGCCCGCCGCGTCGACTACCGCGCCTGGACGACGTGCAGCGACTGGCGGCGCGGCACCGCCAGGGGAGCCCGTGTCGCGGCGGGTTCCCGGCCCGGCGTGACGATCGGCACCCCGGCCGGCACCGCCGACTACACCGACCCGCACACCGGCACCACCGCCGCCTGGGAGTACGCCACCTGGACCTCGCCCGTCCACCGGCTCGCCGTGCCCTCGACGGAGGCCATCGCCTCCTGGAACGCGCACACCCCGAGCGGCACCTGGATCCAGGTCGAGCTGCGGGGCACCTATTCCGACGGCACGGCCACCCCCTGGTACGTGCTGGGCCGCTGGGCGGCAGGCGACGGTGACCAGGACATCCGCCGTACCTCGGTCGACGACCAGGGCGACGGCAAAAGCAGCGTCTGGACCGACACCTTCTCGGTCGACGACGCCGCCTCGGGCCTCCGCCTGGCCTCCTACCGGCTCCGGCTCACGCTGTACCGGCGCCCCGGCACGCGGAACGCGCCCACCGTCTGGCGGCTCGGCGCGATGGGCTCCGACGTCCCCGACCGCTTCACCGTCCCGGCCTCCGCGCCCGGCCTCGCCCGGGAACTGCGCGTCCCGCGCTACTCGCAGGAGATCCACAAGGGCCAGTACCCCGAGTACGACAACGGCGGCGAGGCATGGTGCAGCCCCACCTCCTCGCAGATGATCATCGAGTACTGGGGCGGCAGGCTCACCGAGGACCAGCTCTCCTGGGTCGACCCCTCCTACGTCGACCCGCAGGTCTGCCACGCGGCCCGGTACACGTACGACCACCAGTACTCCGGCTGCGGCAACTGGCCGTTCAACGCCGCCTACGCGGCCACCTTCAAGGGCCTCCAGGGCGTGGTCACCCGCCTCGGCTCCCTCGCCGACCTGGAGGAGCTGATCGCGGCGGGCATCCCGGCCATCACGTCCCAGTCGTTCCTGGAGAAGGAGCTGACCGGGGCCGGATACGGCACCGCGGGCCACCTGATGACCGTGATCGGCTTCACGGCCGACGGGGACGTGATCGCCAACGACCCCGCCTCGGACGACAACGAGGCCGTGCGACGCGTCTACAAGCGGCGGGAGTGGGAGAACATCTGGCTGCGGACCAAGCGGTACAACGCCGACGGCAAGGTCGTCTCCGGCACGGGCGGCGTCTGCTACCTGTACTTCCCGGCCCATCCGAGCGCGCGCCAGCGCAGGGCGCTCGCGGCGGTGGGCGTGCGCTGACGCCGCTCACGGGCCGACTGTGACCAAGGTCTCCGGCGCAAAAGCCGCCGTCGGTGGCAAGGTGGACAGGGCTACCGGGGCGGGGAGCACCTGGGGAGCCGGGGGAGTCCACCGAACGCCCGAGATCAGCGAGAAGCCATGACCGCACACACCGCCACCGCCACCCGTGTCCGTACCGGCGGCCCCAAGGACGACGGTCCGAAGATCCTCGAACACGTCATGGGCTGGACCCTCGTCGTGGTGGTCGCGATGCTCGTGGTTCGGCTGGGGCTGCTGTGACGTGACCGGCATGTGACCTGCCCCACGACCCGACCTGCCATACTGCGGATGTCCCGCCGCCCGTAGGAGACCAGGGTCGAAATTGAATATCAGTCAACAGCGTGCCGACGCCCGTCCCCGGGCGCGCGGCACCGAGCGCTCGCTGGCACGTCGCGCCGAACTCATCGCCATCGGGCGGAGGTTGTTCGCGGACACGTCCTACGACGCGCTCTCGATGGACGACATCGCCCGCCAGGCGCATGTCGCCAAGGGGCTGATCTACTACTACTTCCAGTCCAAGCGGGGCTACTACCTGGCGATCATCCAGGACTCCGTCACCGACCTGGTCACCACCGCCGCCCGGGGCACCGAACTGCCGCAGGTGGACCGCGTCCAGCGCACCATCGACGGCTACCTGCGCTACGCCGAGCACAACCAGGCCGCCTACCGCACCATCGTCAGCGGCGGGGTCGGCTTCGACACCGAGGTGCACGCCATCCGGGACGGGGTGCGCGAGGCCATCGTCGCCACCATCGCGGAGGGGGCCTACGGCCGCTCCGACATCGGGCCGCTGGCCCGTATGGGCCTGCTCGCCTGGGTGTGCAGCGTCGAGGGCGCCACCCTCGACTGGATCGGCCGGCCCGAACTGCCCCGCGAGACCATGCGCGAACTGCTGGTCAAGTCGCTCGGCGGCACCCTGCGCGCCATCGAGGAGCTGGACCCCGCCTACCCGGCCCCGGAGCCCGCCCGCCGCGACGCGTGACGAAGGGGCGGAGGCCCGAGCCGGCCTCCGCCCCCGCCCCCGTGCGCCGGATGGTTCAGTCGATCGCCTTGATCAGCTCACCGTTCGCGGTGTCGCCGCTCAGCTCCCAGAAGAAGGTCCCGCCCAGACCCTGCTCGTTCTTGTACGACATCTTGGTCGCGATGGTCTGCGGGGTGTCGTAACTCCACCAGTCGCCGCCGCACTTGGCGTAGGCGGTGCCGGCCACCGTGCCGGTCGCCGGGCAACTGGTCTTCAGCACCTTGTAGTCCTCGATGCCGTTCTCGTACGTGCCCTTCGCCGGGCCGGTCGCGGTGCCACCGGGCTCCGACTGGGTGACGCCGGTCCAGCCGCGGCCGTAGAAGCCGATGCCGAGCAGCAGTTTCGAGGCCGGGACGCCGAGGCCCTTGAGCTTCGCGATGGTCGCCGAGGAGTGGTAGTCCGCCTTGGGGATGCCGGAGTACGAGGTCAGCGGCGAGTGCGGTGCGGTCGGCCCGGTGCCGTCCCAGGCGCCGAAGAAGTCGTACGTCATCGGGTTGTACCAGTCGACGTACCGGGCGGCGCCCGCGTAGTCGGCCGCGTCGATCTTGCCGCCGGCCGTCGCGTCGGCCGTGATCGCCGCGGTCACCAGGTAGTCCTGGCCGAACTCGGCACGCAGCGCTCCCATCAGCTTCGGGAACGCGTCCCGGCCGCTCTCGTCGCAGCTCAGGCCGCAGGCGCCCGGGTACTCCCAGTCGATGTCGATGCCGTCGAAGACATCGGCCCACTTGGAGTTCTCGACCAGGTCGTAGCAGGACTGGGCGAACGCGGCCGGGTCCTTGGCGGCCTCGGTGAACCCGCCGGACCAGGTCCAGCCGCCGAAGGACCACAGGATCTTGAGGTCGGGGTGCTTCTTCTTCAGCTTGAGCAGCTGGTTGAAATTGCCGCGCAGCGGCTGGTCCCAGGTGTCGGCGGTCCCGTCCACGGACTCGGCCGCGGTGTACGCCCGGTCGGTCGCCGCGTAGGCGTCGCCCATCGCGCACTTGCCGCCGGTGACGTTGCCGAACGCGTAGTTGATGTGGGTCAGTTCGGCGGCGGAACCGGAGGTCTCGACGTTCTTGACGTGGTACTTCCGGTCGTAGGTGCCCCACTCGGTGAAGTAGCCGACGACCTTGGAACCGGCCGCCGCCTGTGTGGGGGGCGCCTGCGGAGGGGGCGTGGCCGTGGCCGAACCGGCGCCGGCCAGCAGTCCCGCGCCGAGGGCGACGGAACACAGGGCGGAGAAGAGGGGCCCCCGGGGGCGGGGGCGGGGGCGGGGGCGGGAGGGGCTCGGGTGTG